>CAKZLS010000182.1 GCA_937127205.1 uncultured Rhodospirillales bacterium | reverse complement strand
GGTCCAGCCAATCGGGGGCCAACTCATGACCGCGGTAGTGTTCCAGAAAATCTTCCCGTTTGATCCGGCAATCCACCGCGAGCCGCAACAACCGGCCCTCAAGGCCGATAAGCCTGCGGTTCAGATGATAAAGTTGCTCGATCAATTCCTCGATGCGGGCGTTGTTGAGGTGAACGTCCTCCATGAGAACGACCAATTCCTTGCGAAGTCGTCCATACCGCTTCTCGAGCGTGGATTTGACATCCTCGCCACGCTGCAGGGCTTGGATCCGTTGAAGCTGCAATTTGTGCAGCTTGTTGTACGTAGCCGCGATCTGTTCGAAAGTGTCGATAACTTTTGGCGTCAGCGCCGCTTCCATCGCCGCAAGAGACATGTTCTGCTCTTCGCCGTCCGGATCATCATCGTCGCTGCCGTCCTCGGCGGTGCCCTCGGTATCGGCCTCGTCGGTATCGCCCGCTTCGGCGTCGTCTTCGCTCTCGGTGGACTTCTCTTCACTTACTTCTTGCGTTTCCGCAGACGTGCTTTGTTCGCCGCTCTCACCGGCCGGAACCGCTCCAGGAACCGCTCCGGGTTGCGCCGCGCCGCTTCCGGGCGGGGATGCACCGTCGTAGGTGGCTTCCAGATCGATGATGTCGCGCAACAGCATCCGGCCCTCGGCCAGGGCGTCGTGCCAGTCGATAATGGCGCGGATCGCCAGCGGACTCTCGCAGATGCCGCCGATCATCATTTCCCGGCCGGCTTCGATCCGTTTTGCGATGGCGATCTCGCCCTCGCGAGACAACAATTCGACGTTGCCCATTTCGCGAAGGTACATGCGTACCGGATCGTCGGTGCGACCCATGTCGCTTTCGTCGACGTTGCCGGCAGGGGTGCCGGTCTCGGCCACTTCGGCCGGCGGCGCCGCTTCTTCGCTTTCTTCGTTCTCGACGACGTTGATGCCCTGTTCCGATAGCTGCGCCATCGTGTCTTCGATCTGCTCGGAGGACACCTGATCGGGCGGCAGGGCGCCGTTCAGATCGTCATACGTGACGTAGCCGCGCTCCTTGCCCTTGGCGATCATCTTCTTGATGCCGCTGCCCAAAGAATCCAGAAGAGGGCCGTCGGTGGTTTCGGTCTTGGCTTCCGGCGCTTCCGCCACCGCTGTCGTCTTATTGGACATTCAATCCCCGCTAAAAATTTAGTCTAACCACAGGAGCGATTACTCTTTCGCGAACTCCCTCCAGGCAGCAACAGCCGCCGAGGTCGCCTGTCATCGTTTCAGAGTGGGTCCGCATCAGCGGGTGCCGTTCGAGGTAAGCGGCCTTCCGTGCACGCATTGTCCTTCACAAAAAACTTACCGTTACCGCCAGCCTGCTGCCGGTGGCTGCTTGATCGCTGGCAGTGTTGCGTAAAAGGCGTTTACAACGATGGGTTCCGCATCTCTGTATCTGATTGGCCATTCGGATCGTAAACCTCAGCTATAAAGAAAAAGTTTCCATGCCGAGGACTCACGAGCGAGTCCAGCATCCGGTGCAAACGCATTTTTCTGAGGTGGCGCTTCAACTTCGCCGCGTCAAGATGTTGCCTCAACCTTTTGTCTTTAAATGGTGTCCATAAATCTTGTCAAGTAAAGCCGTGGCCAGAGTGTGGTTAAAAGAACACACATCACAGAGTGACGCGTGACCACCAGCACACGCAAAAGCCGCCCGCTTAATCTTCAGGTTGATTTAACATCATTCGCTTTCGTGCCAACCATTTTTCCCATTCGGCCTCCGAATATTCTTGAACCGGCGCGCTGCCATCCATCTCACCCTTGGCCGCGGCATCCTTCAAGACACGAAAACACTCGTCCCACGCCGATTTCACCTGTCTGCGCGACGCTCCGACCTTGATGAATTGACTAGTCCGGATCAGGTCGTCGCCAAACAGGTCCTTAATGCCTGCGGATAAACCGCGTTCCATCAGCATCGATCTAATCGTATCTGGGTCCGAGCTTACCGCGCCTGACAGTATGGAAATGAGTTCTTGCCGCATCCCGTCTAACGGGGCGCTACCAAAACCGACCGTTCCGATGTCGTCCTCCACTTCATTGAAGAATTCGGGGTGGTTGATGAGAATGGCAAGAAGGGTTTTCGCGGCGACGGACAGCGGGTCCACCTGTGTGAGAGTGGCGTGCGGGCTTTCCGCCGGAGCCGGCGCCATCGCCGGCGGTCTGTTGCGTCCGAGCCCCGCGTTTCGTCCAAAACGCGCGCCCGTTTCCCGTTTCGGCCATAGCGTGGCGCGAAACGCGTTTCTAAATTGCGAGCGCATGTCCGGATCCGCGATTTGTTGGGTGCGATCCTTCAGCCGTGTCCAGAGTGCCGTTCGTGCCTCCGGGGTTGCCGTCGTCCGGCCGCGCGTCTCCGTGCGCCACAAGAACGCCGAAAGCGGCGCAGCGCCGGCGAGAAGCCGCGCGATGGCGTCACTGCCTTCGCGGGTGATCAGGGTGTCCGGATCGTCGCCCGAGGGAAGCTCGGCAAACCGAAGGCCTTTCCCGCCGCGAAGCAGCGGCAGCGCGCGCTCTGCTGCCCGAACCGCTGCCCGTCCGCCGGCCGCATCGCCGTCGAAGCAGAGGACCGGCTCGTCCACCAGTTTCCACAGTTCTCCGATCTGGTCTTCGGTCAATGCCGTTCCAAGCGGCGCCACTGCGTTTTCAAACCCGCCCTGGGCGAGGGCGATCACGTCCATATACCCTTCCACCACCAGCAGCGCGCGTTGGTCGCGGGCGGCCTTGGCCGCCAATGGAAGACCGTACAACAGCCGTCCTTTCTGGAACACCGGGGTCTCGGGAGAGTTCAGGTATTTCGGTTCGCCGTCGCCCAGGATACGGCCGCCGAAGCCGACGACCCGGCCCTTGCGGTCTGTGATGGGGAACATCAAGCGCCCGCGAAATCGATCGTAGGATGAGCGTCCCGGCTCGTCGGGGCTGATCACCAGACCGGCTTCCGCCATCAACTCTTCGCCGATGCCTTCACGGCCAAGCGCCGCCTTAAGGCTGGAGCGGCTATCCGGAGCGTATCCAAGGCGAAAACGGGCGATCGCCGGGTCATCAACCCCGCGACCCCGCAGGTAGTTGGAGGCTGTTTTCCCCTCCGGCATTCGCAGCGTCTTTTCGAAATAGGCGGCCGCCACTTCCATGACGTCGTGCAAGGTTTGGCGGCGGCGGGCGCGGTCGCGTTCTTCCGGAGTATCGACCGGGACCTGAAGCCCCGCGTCGGCGGCCAACTTTTCCACGGCATCGCGAAAGCTCAGCCCCTCGGACTGCATGACAAAGTCGAACACACCGCCATGGGCGCCGCAGCCGAAGCAGTGATAGAACCCCTTCTGCTCGTTAACCGTAAAAGAGGGGGTTTTTTCGTTATGAAAGGGACAAAGCCCTTGGAACTCACGCCCTTTTGCGGTCAACCGGACGCGGCCCCGGATCAGATCGGCCAGACCGATGCGGGCGCGGATCTCATCAAGAAACTCAGGCGAAAACGCCATGATTCACCCGACTAGGCAAGCCGCGCCTTCGCGGCCGCGCCGGCTTTGGCGAAATCCATGCGGCCCGCGTGCCGCTCGCGCAACAGCGCCATCGCGCGGCCCATGTCTTTCAGCGAGCTGGCGCCGATCTCATCGATAACGGCGCCGACCGCGCTTTCCACCTCGGTGTCGTTCATTTGCGGCGGCAGAAACCGCTCGATAACGGCAATTTCGTCGGCTTCCTGACGGGCAAGCTCGGCCCGTCCGCCGCGTTCGTACAACTGGATGCTTTCGCGCCGTTGTTTGATCATGGACTGCAGCAAGGCGACGATCTCGTCATCTGTCAGGCCCTCGTGATTGTCCTTGGCCCGCTCGGCGATGTCACGGTCTTTTAAAGTGGCGAGAATAAGCCGCAGGGTTGCCGTCGCGAGCGAGTCCTTGGCCAGCATCGCGGTTCTCAGAGCCTCGTTCAAATCATCGCGCAAAATCGTACCTTTCCCTATTTGCAGAGCTGCATTCAATGCAGAGGTGCATACATTAGGTCAATCCGCCGGCATAGCCCAAAGCGAAATTCGACTCGTCCGGAGAGGGGATCCCGGCACCCGACGGAGGGTTGACGGCAGATCCGCTTTTGCTTAAGAGCGAGCACGTCGTACACGGTGCTTACTCGTCTATCGGCTAATTCCCATTCTGAGTCGCGATCGTTTCTGCGCCAGGTTAATCAGGAGACCGGTGCTCCATGGCGCCAACGCCCAAGCAGCCAGCCGCCGCCTCACCAAGTGCGGCGGAGCTTTCCAGCCGCCCGCCCGGTGCGGACGCGGCGCTCGTGTTGGACGACGGTACGGTCTTTTGGGGACAGGGAGCCGGCGCCCAAGGCGTGGCCATGGGAGAGGTTTGCTTCAACACGTCCATTTCCGGCTATCAGGAAATTCTGACCGACCCCTCGTACGCGGGTCAGATCATCACATTCACCTTTCCCCATATCGGCAACGTCGGAGTGAATGCGGAAGATGTGGAGACGACCACGCCGGCGGTCCGCGGTTGTATCTTGCGCCAGTCGATCACCGATCCGGCGAACTGGCGGGCGGCGGGGCACCTGAATGTTTGGTTGAAATCGCACAATCTGGTGGCGCTCACCGGCGTCGACACCCGGCGCCTTACACGGCGGATTCGCGATGGCGGAGCACCGAAAGGCGCGCTGATTTACTCCCCGGACGTAGAGATTGATCCACTAGCGTTGCAATTCATGGCCGACCAGTGGCCCGGTCTCGAGGGCATGGACCTCGCGCAAGAGGTGATGTGCCGGCAGACGTACGAATGGGACGAAACCACGTGGACCCTGGGCCAGGGATATGGCCGGCAGACAACTCCCGATCGCCACGTGGTCGCCATCGACTACGGGGCCAAACGCAACATTCTGCGCTGCCTGGCGTCCGCCGGTTGCCGGGTCACCGTGGTTCCGGGAACCGCCGACGTCGACGACATCCTGCGCCATGAGCCCGACGGGGTCTTTCTCTCCAATGGTCCCGGCGATCCGATGGCGACCGGTACCTACGCGGTTCCGGTCATCCGCGACTTGGTGGCCCGCGATCTCCCGATCTTCGGTATTTGTCTCGGTCACCAGATGCTCGCTTTGGCGCTCGGTGCGAAGACCTATAAGTTGCATCTGGGCCATCGCGGCGCCAATCACCCGGTCAAGGACCTGACAACGGGGCGGGTCGAAATTACCAGTCAGAACCATGGCTTCGCCGTTGACCGCGACTCATTGCCGCCGGAGGTCAAGGAAACCCACGTTTCGCTGTTCGACGGGACCAACGAAGGATTGTGCTTGGAAGGGCGGCCGGTTTTCTCCGTTCAGCATCACCCCGAGGCATCCCCGGGGCCCCAGGACAGTCACTATCTATTCGATCGATTTGTTGATGCCATGAAAGCGAACAGATGATGGTTGCCGATGCCTAAGCGTAAGGATATCGGGTCAATCCTGATCATCGGCGCGGGACCGATCATCATCGGTCAAGCGTGCGAGTTCGACTATTCCGGCGCCCAGGCCTGCAAGGCGCTGAAGGAAGAGGGCTACCGGGTCATTCTGGTGAACTCCAATCCGGCGACCATCATGACCGACCCGAATATGGCCGATGCCACCTATATCGAGCCGATAACGCCGGAGACGGTGGAAAAGATCATCGAGCGGGAACGCCCGGATGCCCTGCTGCCGACCATGGGCGGGCAGACGGCGCTCAACACGTCGTTGGCCCTCGATGCGTCGGGAGCGCTTGCGCGGCTGGGTGTGGAGATGATCGGGGCGAAGCCGGCGGTCATTGCCAAGGCGGAAGACCGGTTGCAGTTCCGTGAGGCAATGATCAGCATCGGGCTCGAATGTCCAGCGAGTCAGATCGCCCACACCATCGACGAGGCGCGCGCGGTCTTGGACGAGATCGGGCTGCCTCTGATCATTCGTCCGTCGTTTACGCTCGGCGGCACTGGCGGCGGTATCGCCTATAATACTGTTGAGTTCGAACGGATCGTCCTGAATGGCCTCGCGCTGTCGCCTTCGAGCCAGGTCCTCATCGAGGAGTCCGTGCTCGGATGGAAGGAGTACGAGATGGAGGTGGTCCGCGACAAAGCGGACAACTGCATTATCATCTGCTCCATCGAAAATGTGGATCCCATGGGGGTTCATACCGGCGATTCCATCACCGTGGCGCCGTCGCTGACACTGACCGACAAAGAATATCAGATAATGCGCAATGCCTCGATCGCGGTGCTGCGTGAAATCGGCGTCGAAACCGGCGGCTCCAACGTCCAGTTCGCCATCAACCCGGATACCGGGCGGATGGTCGTGATCGAAATGAACCCACGTGTATCCCGCTCTTCGGCCCTTGCGTCGAAGGCGACCGGGTTCCCAATCGCCAAGATCGCCGCAAAGCTTGCGGTGGGTTACACCCTGGACGAATTGCAGAACGACATCACCGGCGTCACGCCGGCGTCGTTCGAGCCGACCATCGACTATGTGGTCACTAAGATACCGCGGTTTACCTTTGAAAAGTTTCCCGGCGCGGAGCAAATGCTGACAACGTCCATGAAGTCGGTGGGCGAGGGCATGGCCATCGGCCGCAGCTTCGCGGAATCCCTGCAAAAGGGACTGCGGTCCATGGAAACCGACCTGACCGGCCTCAACGAAGTTCTTGACGGCGGTTCCAAGGAATCGGTGCTGGCGGCGGCGGCATTGCCGAGACCGGATCGGGTTCTCGTCATTGCGCAAGCCTTTCGGCATGGGTGCAGCGTCGAAGAAGTCTACGGGGCGTGCCGTTACGATCGCTGGTTCCTGGATCAGATCAAACATCTCGTCGAGGTGGAAGAAGAGGTACGGTTGCGCGGCCTACCCGGCGACGCACCCAGCTATCAACGCCTCAAGGTGCTGGGTTTTTCCGATCAGCGTCTGGCCGAGCTTACCGGAATGACGTTGCACGAAGTGGCGTTGCGGCGCCGGCTGCTCGGCCCGACCCCGGTGTTCAAGCGGGTGGACACCTGCGCCGGCGAGTTCCCGTCGCAAACCTCTTACATGTATTCGACTTACGAGGCCGACCCGATCAATCCGGCGGAATGCGAGGCCGCCCCCTCGGGCCGCGACAAGGTCGTCATCCTCGGCGGCGGCCCCAACCGGATCGGTCAGGGCATTGAGTTCGACTATTGCTGCGTCCACGCGGCCTACGCCCTCAGGGAGGCGGGCTTCGAGGCGATCATGGTGAACTGCAATCCGGAAACCGTCAGCACCGATTACGACACGTCGGACCGGCTCTATTTCGAGCCTCTCACCGACGAGGACGTGACCGAGTTGATCCGGGTCGAACAGACGCGCGGCACTGTGCTCGGGGTCATCGTTCAATTCGGCGGGCAGACCCCGTTGAAGCTGGCGCAAGCGCTTTCGGAATCCGGTATCCCGATCTTGGGAACGCCGCCGGATGCCATCGACTTGGCCGAGGACCGCGAGCGATTCCAGGTGCTGCTGCAGCAACTGGGCCTGCGTCAGCCGGCCAATGGCATCGCCCGTTCGCGCGAGGAAGCGGAGGCCGTCGCCGCCGAAATCGGTTTTCCGGTGGTGATCCGGCCGTCCTACGTGCTCGGCGGACGCGCCATGGAAATCATCCACGATGCGCAGGCGCTGCATCGCTACATCACCGAGGCGGTTCAGGTTTCGGGCGACAAGCCGGTCCTTCTCGATTCCTATCTTCAGGACGCTATCGAGGTCGATGTGGATGCCGTGGCCGACGGCACCGACGTTTACGTGGCGGGTGTCATGCAGCACGTGGAGGAAGCCGGCATTCACTCTGGAGACTCCGCCTGTTCGCTGCCGCCGCACACGCTGGCGCCGCACCTGATCGACGAATTGGAGCGGCAGACGGCCGCCCTGGCGCAAGCGCTAGGTGTGGTTGGTTTGATGAACATTCAGTTCGCCATCAAGGGCGAAGACATTTACATCCTCGAAGTGAACCCGCGGGCGAGCCGGACCGTACCGTTCGTGGCCAAGGCGACGGGCGTTCCGGTGGCCAAGATCGCCGCCCGCATCATGGCCGGCGAAACGCTGAAGACATTCGGCTTGGTGGAGCGCCCCCGTCTCAATCACGTTTCGGTGAAGGAGGCGGTGTTCCCGTTCTCCCGGTTCCCCGGCGTCGACATCATTCTCGGCCCGGAAATGAAATCCACCGGCGAGGTCATGGGCATCGCACCCGACTTCAAAAGCGCGTTTGCCAAGGCGCAGATGGGCGCCGGCTCGAGCCTGCCCACCCAAGGCACCGTGTTCATTTCGGTCAAGGATCGGGATAAAGAGGCCGCGTCAGCGCTGGCCAAACGCCTGACCGACCTTGGTTTCGACCTGCTCGCCACCGACGGAACCGCCCGCGGTCTTGCCAACGATGGGCTGGAGGTCCGCCGCATCAACAAGGTTCTGCAAGGTCGGCCGCATTGCGAAGACGCCATTCTTAATGGCGATGCGCAACTGATCATCAACACCACCGAGGGCGCCCAGGCGATTAAGGACAGTTTTTCCATCCGCGCCGCCGCATTGCGCCGCAATGTGCCACATTACACCACCATTATGGGCGCAAGCGCCGCGGTTGGAGCGATTGAGTCGCTTGTCGAAGGCGATGCGCTTGAAGTGGTTCCGTTGCAGTCCTATCTTGAAAAACCGTCTTAACTGCGAATATGCCACCCTCTTTCTGAGGACTATTAAGTGGCACTAAAGGGGAATACGCGGTTTCTCGAAACGGTCGTCCCCAATGCCGGAGAGTTTACATATGGAAAAAGTTCCCATGACACGGGATGGGTTTGTGCAATTGGAAGTCGAGCTGAAAAGGCTGCGCACCGAGGAGCGCCCCGCGATCATTCGCGCCATTGCCGATGCCCGCGAACACGGAGATCTTTCGGAAAACGCCGAGTATCATGCCGCCAAAGAACGTCAGAGCTTTATCGAAGGGCGGATGGCCGAGCTCGACGACATCATCAGCCGTGCCGATGTTATCGATATTTCCAAGCTGAGTGGCGACGTGATCCGTTTCGGCGCCACGGTGGTGCTGGCGGATGAAGATACCGACGAGGAAAGCACCTATTGCATCGTCGGCAGCCATGAATCGGACGCGGCCGCCGGGCGCTTGTCCATCACCTCGCCTTTGGGGCGCGCCCTGATCGGCAAGACAATCGGTGACTCGGTTGAGGTCACAACGCCAAGGGGGTCGAAATCTTACGAGGTTGTGAAAATCGACTATAACGCATGATCGGCCAGGCGCCCTATCGCGCTGCGCACTTTATTCCTGGTCCGAAAAACAGCATCCTCTCGAAGTCCGCTGATTTGCGGCGCTTCGGGTGACGTTCGGTGTATCCGTGCTACGATCTCGGGAATTGGACTGCCGACGGCCATGAGTGCTGATCCCTATCTCGATATGATCGCCTCGCAAATTGACGATGTGCTCGTCGACGCCCATTTCCCCGAACTGCCCGGCTACTACGGGGGAAAGGTGCGCGATAACTACGATCTGGCCGATGGTCGCCGGATCACCGTTGCCACGGATCGGCAGAGCGCCTTTGACCAGGTCCTGACAGCGGTTCCGTTCAAGGGGCAGGTTCTCACCGAAACGGCGCGGTTCTGGTTTGACGCCACCGCGGATCTCATTCCGAACCATGTGCTCGAGTATCCGGACCCAAATGTGATGGTGGTCAAAAAACTGAATATGCTGCCCATCGAGATTGTCGTCCGTTCCTACCTGACCGGATCCACGTCCACGTCGATCTGGCCCATGTACAAAGCGGGGCAGCGCACGATGTACGGCGTCGAATTTCCCGATGGGCTCCGGCATAACGAGAAACTGCCGCGGACCATCATCACGCCAACCACCAAGGCCGCTCAGGGCGAGCATGATACGCCGGTGACGCCTGACGAGATTGTCGACCGGGGACTTCTCTCTCGCGACCTACTCGATGCCGTGTCTGAGGCGGCGCTCGCGCTGTTCGACCGGGGCCAGCACATTGCCGCGCAAAATGGCTTGATCCTGGTGGACACAAAGTACGAGTTTGGCATGGACGAGATGGGCCGGATCGTGCTGGCCGACGAAATCCACACCCCGGACAGCAGCCGATTCTGGAAATCCGCGAGCTATCCGGCGCGCTTTGAGGCGGGCGAGGCTCCGGACAGCTTGGACAAGGAGTTTCTGCGGCTTTGGATCGCCGATCGGTGCGACCCTTATCGCGAAAAGATCCCGGACATTCCCCGGGACACCCTGATCGAATTCAGCCGCCGGTACATCGCGCTTTACGAAACCGTTACGGGACAATCGTTCCAGCCCGCACAAACAGCCGCACCCGTACGCGAACGGGTCCGCGCCATTTTACAGAAATTTACGTAGCATCAGCAAAAGGCGGGCCGGTTACTCTTCTCGCTGATTGTTGCCATCCACCAGAATCGGTACGCCCGGCCTAAATTTCGATTTGCGAATAGACAACGAAGATTTGACCTGGCTGACATTGGGCGCGGCCGTGAGTTTCTTGGTGACGAACTCTTGATAGGCGGCCCAGTCCTCGGCAACGACTTTCAAAAGAAAATCCGTGTCTCCGGCCAGCATGAAACACTCGCGTACCTCAGGCCACTCGGCCACCAAAGCTTCGAAGGTTTCGAGATCTTGCTCCGCCTGGCTCGAAAGCCCCACGTGCGCGAACACGGTCACGTTGAAGCCCAGCGCCCGTGGATCGAGTTCGGCATGATAGCCGCACACGAACCCGGCTTTTTCGAGAGCACGAACGCGCCGCAGGCACGGAGGCGCCGAGATGCCGGCGCGCCGCGCGAGTTCGACGTTTGTGATTCGACCATTCGACTGCAAATCATGCAAGATACGTTGGTCGATTTTATCCAGTTTTACCCTCCGCACGTTTTTTTTCTCCATTTTCCTCCCTGGAAGGCGCAACTATATTACTAGCGGCTCGCAGATGCAAAAGATCCGTCGCTGTTAAGTTACAGCCGTGTGTAAAAAACATAGCTGCCCTTGCGTGCAACCCTCGGCCTTTCTATCCTTAAAGCCTAAGTTCGATCACCCGAATCCACACCTTTTGTCCTCCGGCGCGGGAAAGGCCGTTTCGCCAAATGTCGAATTCGCATCGCAGCAAGGTCGTCATTCTCGGTTCCGGGCCGGCCGGTTATACGGCCGCCATTTATGCCGCGCGGGCAAATCTCGAACCGATCCTGGTCAAGGGCCTCCAACCGGGCGGGCAGCTGACCATCACCACGGATGTGGAAAATTATCCCGGGTATGCCGAGGCCGTACAGGGGCCATGGATGATGGAGCAGATGCTGCAACA
>CAKZLS010000181.1 GCA_937127205.1 uncultured Rhodospirillales bacterium | reverse complement strand
TTACCAGGCGGATAGATGGTGATGGCGCGGCCGTCGGGATGTTTCGCTAAATTTTTGTGACAGCGTTTTCGGCGCGGAGCCGCTGAAGGCTCGTCAAATTACGTGATAAGCCGCACACGTCATTTTCTTGTTCATATTTGATTTTGGGGCATACAGCACCCACCTTGTACCCCAAGAGGGGTAAAAAAACTGAATTCGCCACACTGTCGCCAAAATAAGGGAGCAATGTACACAATAGGAAATCGGGGGATTGGCCCGTCGGGCTAGGGACATGCAGGGCTTACGAAAGGCATGTTCAATATTGAGTGGAGATGACCGCCATGTTGAATTTAGCGTTTCATTGGAATGACCCGCGACCGCCTCCGCCGCTTACTCCGGTGGAAGCGGAACTCATTATCAAGCGAGCGGAGCCGGCTTTTGACGCGCATCAGAGGTGGGTGCGTGCCGTTTACGCGGTGTTGATCTGCAGAGTATCCCCGACCAAGGTGCAGCTGGATCAGCAACGACATTTCGAATCTATTCTTACCCAGTGGTTTTTCTGCGAAACGAGTGAACATGTACGCCGTCATCCGCTCTACCCGGCGCTGGTGCAAAACCACCGTCAACTGATCGCTACCGCCACCGCTTTGTTCAGTGCGATTGAGCAAAACAAGGAGATTACCTCCGATCACTTCGAGGTGTTTTCGTCGGCGCTGGATCATTTCAATAGAGATTTCGAAGCTATCATGGCGGAAATGCGCGACATGCTCCGCTCCGCCGACCCCTTGACTGGAGTATGCACCCGATTCGCCATGCTACCCCGGCTGGAACAGGAGAGAGACCGTGTTCGACGGACCGGACAGCCCTGCAGCATTTGCATGGTCGACCTGGATCACTTCAAGATGATCAATGATACCCATGGCCATCCGGTGGGCGACATGGTCCTGCAAACCGCAGCTGGCCACATGCTGGGGAATTTGCGTCCCTATGACCAAGTCTATCGTTACGGCGGCGAAGAGTTTCTGCTGATGCTTCCAAACACCCACCCCAACGCCGCCTTACCTGTGGTCGAGCGGCTGCGCCGACGGATTAACGACACGTCCGTGAGGGTGACCGATGGCGTCTCGATTCGGGCCACGGCCTCGTTTGGCATTGCCGCGTTGCACCCGGACTGGTCCGTTCATGAGGCCATCGGCATGGCAGACAAAGCGTTGTACGCGGCGAAGGTCCAGGGCCGCAATCGTATCCGCGTATGGGATCGACAGGGCGAGTATCAAACCTGAATTTTCAAGGGGCTTCTCTGGTCTGTGGGCGATAACATCAAGAACGCCGACGCCAGCATGTATGGCGCCAAGACCGCGGGACGCAGCAGGATGCGCGTCTGGCAGTCACAAGAGCCGGCCAATTAGCGGTCTGTAAGGGCTTCCACTCGGGCACGCGCATCCTTGGCCTTTTCCGTATCGCCGAGCACCTCGTACGCGCGAGCGAGCCGCTGCCATCCGGCAAGGTCGTCCGGCTCCTGCTCCAGGCGAGCGGCGAGACGATCCACCATGGATCGGATCATCTCCTCGCGTTCCTGATCCGACATATCGGCAGCGGCGTCCATTTCGGCTTGGCTGGGAGCGGGAAAAGCCGCCGCATTGGCCAGGGCCTCCGCTTCCGCCGACGGCTTGATGCTTGCGGGATCGACGTCGAATTCCTCTGCGGCGCGTTCGATCTGCTGGTTGACGACCCGCAGCCAAGGCGAGTCCGGCGGCGAGACCGCCACCAGGTCGACCCATCCCTGCATTGCGCTCTTGCCGTCACCCTGTTGCGCGCTGTAGAGCGCCAAGTAGTAACGGGCACGCGGGTCCATCGGGTTGTGTGCGATGGCCGCCTCGAACGCTTGGCTCGCGTCGTACGACACCTCGCCCCCCATGCTGGCTACCATGGCTTCGCCATAGGCCGACGCGATGTCTGCCCGTCCCGGCTCTAGCTTAAGGGCTTGGCTGTAGGCATCCACGGCGTCGGGATACCGCTCCATGGAGACGTAGCTGCGGCCGAGCAGGAGCCAACCTTGCACGTTCTGCGGTTGGGCCTCGAGCCGTTTGGCGAGCTGCGCCACCGCTTCCTCCATGGTGAGTGGCGGACCATCCGTCTCGCTGGACGGCGATTGCGCGGCCTGAACCGGCTGCTGGCGCGTGGCCAGCGGCTGATCCGGTTTCTGGGGCATACCGAGAGCCAGATAGAGCCCGAGCGCCGCCGCCGGAACCGTTACGGCGACAAGTATTAAGGAAATAAAGGAACGTCCCGGGCGGGGAGAGGGCGATTGCGGCATGGCTTGAGGGGAAGATCGTTCGCCGGTGGCGGCCAATATGCGCCTTTTGACCTCCACACGCGCGGCCTCCGCCTGCTCGGGGTCAAGCAGTCCGCGTTCCAGGTCGCGGTCCACTTCCGCAAGCTGGTCGCGATAGACGGCCATATCGAAATCCGCCCGCGTTGCATCGTGTGCGGCGTCCCGGCGCAGCAGCGGCCCCAGCAATAGCATCAGCGTCGCCGCCGTCAGCACGAACACCGCGATCCACAGCAGTGTCACCGCCCATCATCCTTCAGCAAGGCGGCAAGCTTCTTTTCTTCATCATCGTTCAGCGGCGGTGCGGTCTCGCGATCCGTTGACTTGGAACGACGTCGATAAAACGCGATCACCGCGATCACCGCGATCACCGCCACAACGCCGGGCCCCAGCCACAATGCGTAGGTAGAGAGCTTGAAGGGTGGCTTGAGCAGTACGAAATCGCCATAGCGGGAAACCACGTAGTCGATGACCTCCTGATCATCGTCGCCGGCGGTCAGCCGCTCGCGCACCACCACCCGTAGATCGCGGGCCAGTTCGGCGTCCGAATCATCGATGGACTGGTTCTGGCAAACCAGACAGCGGAGCTCCTTGCCGATCTCCCGGGCGCGCTCCTCGAGTACCGGATCCGCCAGGATTTCGTCAGGATCGACGGCGCCGGCGGGCGATACCAGCATCGCCACGAGCAAGGCAAAAACAACGGCCCTCAATCGGCGCGCAGGTCTTGGACGATGGGCCACAGAGTTTCCTCCCAGATATCCGGTGTGATCGGACCGGTTTGCTTGTAGCGGATCACCCCGGCTTCATCGACGATGAACGTCTCCGGCGCGCCCGTCACCCCAAACGCGATGGCCGCCTTGCTTTCCGGATCGTCGCCCACCAGCGTATACGGATCGCCGTGACGGGCGAGCCAAGCCGGACCGGCATCGCGGTCTTTCTCGCGCCAGTCGATGCCGTAAATCGGTACCAGCCCTTCCTGCTTGATTCGCATCAGGAACGGGTGCTCCACCCGGCAGGCGACGCACCAGGATCCAAAAATATTCACCAGCGAAACCTGGCCGAGGAGATCCTCGCTGTTGAAACCGCGTTCATGCCCTTTGATCGGCGGAAGGTCGAACGGCGGCACGGACTGGTCAATCAGCACCGATGGGATCTGATGCGGGTCCTTGCCGAGCCCGATCCAGAAATAGACCGCCAGAATCAGGAACGCCGCCAAGGGGAGCACATAGAGAAGCCGACCGACTGACATCATGCTTACGCTACCGCCGGTTTCCGCCGGCGCACCGGCGCGCCCACCCGGTGGCGGCGATCGGTCAGGCTGATCAAACCGCCGACAACCATGATCAAAGTGCCACCCCACATCCACGC
>CAKZLS010000180.1 GCA_937127205.1 uncultured Rhodospirillales bacterium | reverse complement strand
ACATCGGGCAGGAAATGCATCTCGATCTTGATGACACCGTCGCCCTGACAGGCCTCGCACCGACCGCCCTTTACGTTGAAGGAGAACCGTCCCGGCTTGTAGCCGCGGATCTTGGCGTCGGGCAGGTTGGCGAACCAGTCGCGGATGGGCGTGAAGGCGCCGGTATAGGTGGCGGGATTGGAGCGCGGGGTGCGGCCGATGGGCGACTGGTCGATGTCCACCACCTTGTCGATGCGTTCGATACCGTCGATGCGGTCATGCGCTCCGGCATGAACCCGCGCACCATGCAGGCGCCGCGCCAAAGCCTGGTACAGCGTGTCCACCACCAGCGAAGATTTGCCGCCGCCCGACACCCCGGTGACACAGGTGAAGGTGCCGAGCGGAAAGGTCACGGTGAGGTTTTGCAGGTTGTTGGCCCGGGCGCCGGATACCTTGAGCTGGCGGCCCTTCCTCTTGGCCCGGCGGCGAGCGGGGACCGGCACTTCCCGGGCGCCGGTCAGGTACTGGCCTGTCAGGCTGTCCGGATTGGCCATGACTTCGTCGGGCAGCCCGCGCGCCACCACGGTGCCGCCGTGAACGCCGGCGCCCGGTCCCATGTCCACCAAGTAGTCGGCGGTGCGGATGGCTTCCTCGTCGTGTTCGACGACGATGACGGTGTTGCCGAGGTCGCGCAGCCGTCTCAGCGCGGCGAGCAGGCGATCGTTGTCGCGCTGGTGCAGGCCGATGGAGGGTTCGTCGAGCACGTACAGCACGCCCGTCAACCCGGAGCCGATCTGCGACGCCAGGCGGATCCGCTGGCTCTCGCCTCCTGACAGCGTGCCCGATGTACGCGACAGGTTCAGATAGCCGAGGCCCACATTCTTGAGGAAGCCCAGCCGTTCATTGATTTCGCGCAGAATGCGCCGGGCGATCTCGCGCCTTTGCGGTGTGAGTGTCTGCTCGAGCCCGGAGAACCAATCGGTGGCGGCTTCGATGGAAAGGTCGGCCGCTTCACTGATGTCGCGATCGGCCACCTTGACCGCGAGGGCTTCGGGTTTCAGGCGCTTGCCGGCGCAGGTGTCGCACTGGGTCACGGTCTGATAGCGCGACAGCTCGTCACGCACCCATGACGAGTCCGTTTCCTTCCACCGCCGCTCCATGTTGGGAATGACGCCCTCGAAGGGTTTGCGGATCTCGTATGCGCGAACGCCGTCGTTGTAGCGCATGGTCAGCGGTTCGTTATCGGAACCGTAGAGGATCAGCTGGCGGACCTTCGAGTCCAACTGGTTGTAAGGGGTCGCGAGGTCGAAATCGAAATGGGCGGCGAGGCTGTCCAGGGTCTGGCGGTAATATTTCGACGACGAATTGGCCCACGGCGCAATCACGCCTTCGGCCAGCGACTGCCGGTCGTCGGGGATGACCAGCTCCGGGTCGAAGTACATCTGGGTGCCGAGACCGTCGCATCTCGGACAGGCGCCGAACGGGTTGTTGAAGGAGAACAGCCGGGGCTCGATTTCATCAATCGTGAAACCCGACACGGGACAGGCGAACTTGGCGGAAAACGCGGTTCGCTCGCCGCCGTCCGGGTCCTCGGTGAAGGCCAGCCCGTCGGCCAGCGCCAGCGATGCCTCCAGGCTGTCGGCCAGGCGGCTGGCGATCCCGTCGCGCACGACGACGCGGTCCACCACCACGTCGATGTCGTGTTTGAGTTTCTTGTTGAGGTCCGGAACGTCCTCGATGTCATAGATGGTGCCGTCCACCTTAACCCGTTGAAAGCCGCGTTTTCGAAGATCCAGGAATTCCTTGCGGTATTCGCCCTTGCGGCCGCGGACGATGGGGGCGAGCACCAAGAGCCGCGTCCCCTCGGGCATGTCCATGATCCGGTCCACCATCTGGCTCACCGTCTGGCTCTCGATGGGCAGGCCCGTGGCCGGCGAGTGCGGAACGCCGACGCGCGCCCACAATAGCCGCATGTAGTCATGGATCTCGGTGACGGTGCCGACGGTGGAGCGGGGGTTGCGCGACGTGGTTTTCTGCTCGATGGAAATAGCGGGGGACAGTCCTTCGATGGAATCCACGTCCGGTTTCTGCATCAACTCGAGGAACTGACGCGCATAGGCGGACAAGGATTCCACATACCGCCGCTGGCCCTCGGCGTAGACGGTGTCGAACGCGAGCGACGATTTGCCCGAGCCCGACAGACCGGTCACCACCGTAAGGCTGTTACGGGGAATGTCGACGTCGACATTGCGCAGATTGTGCTCGCGCGCGCCACGAATGGCGATTGTATCCATGGGTTCTCCCGGAGAGGCAGGCGGCCCCGCAGAAGCCGCGTCACAGACCCGAATATAGGGGCGAAATCCAAGTCAGGCCAGCGGCAGGAAAGAAAAGCGTGCAGAGTCGGTAGTCGATTGCTACGGTCGATTTTATTAGGGATGAGCCGGAAGGGAAATCGAGGAGGATATCCCGCCGGCAGGGACATCAAAACCTTAGCCAGCAGCGAAGAGTAATATGTCAGGATCTGTCAATAAAGTTATCCTCGTGGGGAATCTGGGCCGCGAACCGGAGGTTCGTAATCTCCAGGACGGCAATAAGGTCGTTCAGTTGTCTGTGGCAACGTCGGAGCGCTGGAAGGATCGCCAAACGGGCGAGCCGCGCGAGAAGACCGAGTGGCACCGGGTGGTTATCTTCAATGACCGCCTGGGCGAGGTCGCCGAGCGGTACCTGCACAAGGGCTCGAAAGTCTACCTCGAAGGCGCCCTCCAAACCCGCAAGTGGACCGGTAACGACGGGGTCGAGAAGTACACCACTGAAGTGGTGCTGCAACGGTTCCGCGGCGAATTGACCATGCTCGACGCCAAGGGCGAGGGCGGGGGGTATGGCGGCCGCGATTCCTATGGCGGGGAGCCGTCCTATGGCGGCGGTGGCGGCGAGTCGTCCGGCCGGTCTTCGGGGCCTGCGGCGGGACCGGATCTCGACGACGATATTCCATTCTAGCTACTTGTTCGAGTCGGTCTCAGATGACCGAGTAGGCCGATAAAGTTGAACCGATTCTCGGTTAATTCGTTTTTCGCGCGTTAACGCCGCGCGTTTACGGGTTCCGCCCCCGGGTTTGCGCGGCGTTTGTTGTATGGCGGGCGCCGCCATGCTAGGTTCTGCGCCCGTTCTCCCGCACATTTCATAGGTCTTGAGAAGAACTCGTTGGATACACCGCCGTCACCGCCCATGAACCCGGATATCGCTCCCGTCACCATCGAAGACGAAATGCGGCGTTCGTACCTCGATTACGCCATGAGCGTGATTGTGAGCCGGGCACTGCCCGACGTCCGCGACGGTCTGAAGCCGGTGCAGCGGCGGATCATCTTTTCCATGGACGAGAGCGGCTACACCCACGACAAGCCGTACCGTAAGTCCGCGCGCATCGTCGGTGACGTTATGGGTAAATATCACCCCCATGGCGATCAGGCGATTTACGATGCGCTGGTGCGCATGGCGCAGGGCTTCGCCATGCGGCTGCCGCTGATCGACGGGCAGGGCAACTTCGGGTCCATGGACGGGGACCGGGCCGCGGCCATGCGCTATACGGAAGCGCGGATGGCCCGCGCCGCCCATGCGCTGATCGACGATATCGACAAGGATACGGTGGATTTCCGGCCGAACTACGACGAATCGGTTCAGGAACCCTCGGTCCTGCCCGCGCGCTATCCCAATCTCCTGGTCAATGGCGCCGGCGGTATCGCGGTCGGCATGGCCACCAATATTCCGCCTCATAATCTGGGCGAGGTAATCGATGCCGCTTGTGCGGTGATCGACAATCCCGAGGTGACCATCGAGGAATTGATGGAGAACCACGTGGCGGGCCCCGATTTTCCCACCGGCGGGCTGATCCTCGGGCGCCACGGGATAACGTCGGCGTTCCATACCGGGCGGGGATCGGTGGTCATGCGCGGCCGTACCCGGATCGAGGAAATCCGCAAGGACCGGATGGCGATCATCATCGATGAGGTGCCCTATCAGGTGAACAAGGCGCGGATGGTTGAGAGCATCGCCGACACCGTGCGCGACAAGCGGATCGAGGGCATCGCCGACCTTCGCGATGAATCCGATCGCGACGGCGTCCGCGTGGTGGTGGAGATCAAGCGCGACGCGGAAGCGGAGATCGTGCTCAATCAGCTCTATCGCTACACGCCGCTGCAGACCACCTTCGGCGTCAACATGCTGGCCCTCGACGGCGGCCAGCCCCGGTTGATGAACCTGAAGGATATCATCGTCTGCTTCCTTGCGTTCCGCGAGGAGGTGATCCGGCGGCGGACCATCTATCTGCTCGGAAAGGCCCGGGACCGCGCCCATGTGCTCGCCGGGCTCGCCGTCGCCGTCGCCAACATCGACGAGGTGGTGGCGCTGATCCGCCGCTCTCCCGATCCGGCCGCCGCGCGGGCCGCATTGATGGAGCGCGACTGGCCGGCGTTGGACGTGGAGCCGCTGATCGCCCTGATCGAGGATCCGGCACACGGGGTCGTGGACGGGAAGTATAAGCTGAGCGAGATCCAGGCGCGTGCCATCCTCGACCTCCGGCTGCACCGGCTCACCGGGCTCGAGCGCGAAAAGATCGGCTCCGATCTCAAAGCCCTCGGCGAAGAAATCAAGGGATATCTCGAGATCCTGGGATCGCGCACACGGCTGCTCGAGGTGCTCCGGGGTGAACTGGTCGAGGCCAAGGAAGCCTTCGCCACACCGCGCCGCACCGCGCTGGTGGAACACGAGGTCGAAACCGACATCGAGGACCTGATCCAGCGCGAAGACATGGTGGTGACGGTCACCAACACCGGCTACATGAAGCGCGTTCCCCTCAGCACCTATCGGGCGCAACGCCGCGGCGGCAAGGGCCGGTCGGGCATGTCCACCCGCGACGAGGACTTCGTCAGCCAAGTGTTCGTGGTGAATACGCACACGCCGGTGCTGTTCTTCTCATCGACCGGGATTGTCTACAAGCTGAAGGTCTACAAGCTGCCGCTGGGCACGCCGCAGGCGCGCGGCAAGGCAATGATCAATTTGCTGCCGCTGGATCCCGGCGAGACCATCACCACGCTGATGCCGCTTCCGGAGAACGAGGAGACCTGGGGCGCGTCGTTCGTGGTGTTCGCCACCGCATCGGGGAAGGTGCGGCGCAATGCGTTGAGCGATTTCACCAACGTCATGGCTGGCGGCAAGATCGCCATGAAGCTGGACGAGGGCGATCATCTGGTCCGCGTCCGGACGTACATGGAAGACGACGACATTCTGCTGTTTACCCGGCGCGGCCAGTGCATCCGTTTTCCCGTTTCCGAGGTTCGGGTGTTCAGCGGCCGCACGTCCACCGGCGTGCGCGGCGTCCGGTTGGCCGAGGGCGATGCGGTCATCAATATGTGCGGCCTGCGGCACTTCGAAGCCGATGCGACAAGCCGGGAGGAGTACCAGCAAGCGGTCAGTGCCGCGCGGCGTCTGGCCAGCAGCGACTACGCCGACCGCCCCGAGGACAGGGAGCGCGACCAAACCCTGGCCGCCCGCCTCGAGCAGCCGGTGTTCGCGGAGATGGCAGCCAACGAGCAGTTTCTGCTCACGGTATCCGAAGACGGCTTCGGCAAGCGGACGTCTTCGTATGAATACCGCATCAGCGGCCGCGGCGGACAGGGGGTGGCGGCCATGGATCTCAATCGGGCGAAGGGAAGCAGCACCACCGTTGCCGCGTTCCCGCTGCTGGACACCGATCAGATCGTGATGATCACCAATGGCGGCCAGCTGATCCGCTGCGGGGTCAATGAGATCAGCACCATGAGCCGCAAGACCCGGGGCGTGAAGCTGTTCGTCACCGGCGACGGCGAGAGCGTGGTCTCGGTGACCCGCATTCGCGAAATGGAAGACGGCGATACCGACCAAGATACTGAGGAGATCACGGAATCAGGCAACGGACCGGACGACGAGGCCACACTTGAGACCGACGATCCGGCAACGCCTGGGCAAAACCCCGAGTAGAAAACCGAAAAGCGATCCGGCGTTCGCCTAATAAGAGGGAAGAGGAATAAAAGGGATGCGCGACCGACGTATCGGCGTTTACCCGGGGACATTCGATCCCGTAACAAATGGACACATGGACATTATCTCCCGCGCAACGCACGTGGTGGATCACTTGGTGATCGGTGTGGCGGCCAACGCCGGCAAGGACCCGTTGTTCTCTCTAGACGAGCGCGTGCAAATGCTCGAAGAGCAGGTCTCCCGTGTAACCAATGGCGACGGCAGCGAGATGGAGGTGGTGCCCTTCAACCAGTTGCTGATGAATTTCGTCGATGCATTGGGGGCGAAAGTTATTCTGAGAGGATTACGCGCCGTTTCCGATTTCGAGTACGAATTTCAGATGGCGGCGGTGAACGCGCGGTTGAACGACCGGGTGGAGACGGTGTTCCTAATGGCTTCGGAAAATCATCAATTCATCGCGTCGCGTTTCGTCAAGGAGGTGGCCAGGCTCGGTGGCGACATATCCAAATTCGTGCCCAAGGAAATCGAGCGGCGGACGGTGCAAAAGCTTCGTGATACCGGTGATTTGATGACGCACGAGGATTGACGCCGGTTCCGGCGATTTTGTATGTTGTGGCTTTCCCGCCGTTTCGTTGTGTGAGACCCCAGAGGGCGCGTAGCTCAGTTGGCAGAGCATCTGACTTTTAATCAGAGGGTCACAGGTTCGAACCCTGTCGCGCCTACCAATCTTTCCAAGGGGGTTAGCAGAAATTTTTTTGGACAATAGGCGACAAACAATGAGCGCTTGGAAGGTGATTTGGAAGATTAGAATCCGCCATTATGCTGCGGGGTTAATGTATCGGAGAAACATTCCGTACCGCTGACCCGGCCGCTATCCGCCGAGCCCCTGACCACCGTTTCAGTGCACGGAGTCCAGTACGATCACTGTCCCAGTCGCCGTTGGCGGATGCGCTTTCAGCGTAGTCATATTATCGTCTGTCCACGAGGCGATCTGCAAAGCCACGACCTGGGTGGGGCCTTCATCGGCATCCTCGCAAGCTTCCCACACATAGAGGCCGAACGGGTCCACATAGAACGTGTGCTCGCCAAACCTGCCCTCGAGGCGGTAATACGTTGGTTCGGTATCCAGAATCGGCAGTATTCCCATTTCTTTGCGAATACGCCGGACCTGAGCCTTGTCCAATTTCACCAGTCTCTCCCTCCCATCCCCTAATACCAAACGTCTGAATTTCTGACTCTCAATCTGGGTTTTCACGACTTCACG
>CAKZLS010000179.1 GCA_937127205.1 uncultured Rhodospirillales bacterium | reverse complement strand
CGGTGTTCGCGTACTTCGTGAACGAGCCGCAACGGTATGGCGTCGTCGAGTTCGATGCCGAGGGACGAGCCATAACCATAGAAGAAAAGCCGGCTAAACCACGATCGAAATGGGCGGTGACCGGGCTTTACTTTTACGACAACGAGGTTGTCGATATCGCCGCATCTCTAAAGCCCTCGGCCCGCGGCGAGTTTGAAATCACGGATCTCAACCGCGTGTATCTGGAGCGCGGCTCGCTCGCTGTCGAACAAATGGGTCGCGGCTACGCCTGGCTCGATACCGGCACCCATGCGTCGTTGCTTCAGGCCTCGGAATTTGTCCGGACCATGGAGGAGCGCCAAAGCCTCAAGATTGCCTGTCCGGAGGAAATCGCCTATCGCATGAGGTTCATCGACGCCGAGCAACTGCGAGAGCTGGCCGAGCCCCTTAAGGTGAGCGGTTACGGGCAGTACCTCATCCAACTCCTCGACAATCCGCACTGAGCCGCCGCGCTTTACACCCAAAGGCGTGGCAGGGCGGAATTAAGCATTTTCTAACAATGCTGAGCGACAATAACGCTCGCCGCGGCGCTTGGGCGACGCGCGCTTCGCACGACTATCGTGCAGCCCAATGAACCATGCCCGCATGAGGGCGACCGGGCGTGTCTGCCGAGGAGTTTGACGTATGTTTTATGGACTAAATCAAAGCGAAGGCAAGGTTCTCAACCACGTTCTCGGAATCACCGACAGCCTGTACAAAAAGGTTTTTCACGCGGATATGCTGATCACCTGTGAGCGGTGTCTTGGCTTCATGGACGATAAGAAATTCGTCGAAACTCTGAAGAAAATCGCCAAGACCGCACAGGAACGCAGTTTGGTTTGGCGGCTGCACACGCAAATGTGGGCGGCCAATCAATGTCTGGGTTTACCGGGCGATTTCATGGAATGCGGCGTTTACAAAGGATACTGCAGCGATTTCATGGTCAACTATCTGGACTTCGCAAAGTCGGGAAAGACTTTGTTTTTGCATGATACCTTTGAAGGAATTCCCGAGGACCAACGCGCCGGCTCGCCGGTCCGTCCCGGTGGCTACAGCGACGAGGGGCTGTTTGAAAGTGTGGTCGCTCGGTTTCAACCATATGCCAATGTCAAGGTGATCAAGGGCAAGGTGCCAGATGTTTTCGCTGATGGCTGTCCGGAGCAGATAGCCTATCTGCATCTGGATATGAATTCGGCCGCCGCCGAGATCGGTGCGCTGGAAGTTATATTCGACAAGCTGGTGCCCGGCGGGATGATCGTGCTCGACGACTACGGTTGGGAGTGGTACCGGGCGCAGAAGGATGCCGAGGATAAGTTCTTTGCGGCCCGCGGTCACCGTGTCCTGGAGCTGCCGACGGGACAAGGACTCGTCGTTAAGCAGGGGTAACCGGCAGCCTTCCGGAGAGCGCCCGCCATTAGGGGTTCTCGCCGATTTCCACCTCGCGTTCCAGTATAATGATCGCTTCATCGCCGCGGGTAAGGGCGTACGTCCCCCGGTAGGTGCCGGGCGTCCATCCATCGGGGGGCCGCCGCATTCCGCTGAAAGCAAACCAGCTCACCTTGCTGTCCTCGAGCACGTTGTCTGTCTCGTGAATCTGTTTGCCGGCGGGGTCCCGGATTTGAAAGCGCTGTTTGTCACCTTTTTCGGCTCCGAACAGATCGACCCACATGACAAGCGCTCCCGCATCGGATGACAGCTGGCCTGCCGCATAGCGACCATCGCGTGCCGCATCGGCGACGGGCCGTTCCGTCGCGAAGCCAGCGATTAGCGGACCTGTCGGCTGGTAGTCGAGGTGCTTCAGGGCGGCGTCGGACCACAAGGGCTGGCGGTCATCGCCGCAGGTGGTGTAGGCCGCGAACCCAACGAATGGATCCAATTCCTCACCCTCATAGCGGACGTCGAAGTGTACGTGCGGAAACTCCGCCCATCCGGACATGCCGATGTCGCCGAGACGCTGCCCGGTTTCCACGCGGTCGCCCCTGGCGACTGCGACGCTGCCGTTTCGGAGATGGCTGTACTGGGTGACCCAGCCGTCGCCGTGATCGATGACCACGCCGTTGCCGGCATCGCGGCCTTTCAGAGCGGCCCGGCCGATCTTGCGCACATTGATGTCGGGCATGCCGTCGCGCAAGCCTTTGACCACTCCGGGGGCGGCGGCGACGACGGGGACGCCTTCTCTCATGGTCGGCAAATCGGGAACGCGGAAGTCGGTGCCGTCGTGACCGTCATAGCTTAGACGGCCGCAGGCGTAGTCCACGCGGTCCTCGCTGGGGTCGTGGTCGAAGTAATTCTGGATGGTGCAGACGGTGCCCATGTCGCAAACGACCGGAAGCTCAAACCGTCGGTCCTTGGCTACGGCCGGTTGCGCTACCACTAGAAGCCCGAGGCCCGTAAGCATGAGGCCGAGGCAAATCGACAGAATCGAGACGGTTCGGATTGGGGTGTTTCGCATGCAGCCGATCCCGCGGGTCAGTGGCGCCATTTCAGCACCAGGTGAGAGAGAGCCGACATCAGTACTCGGCAAGAGCGCGCGGAGAATGGAGCGGCAATTACGCAATTTTATGATTATCTTTTGAAGAAGCCCAGCGGATGTTTTGTGACGGCAAATTATTCGACTGGGGGCGCGTTCAAGAGATCCGCGTTTCGCTAACCGTCCTGCCCGATCGTCGTATGCTGGAGGTCAGCGGCCCGTATCAACCGTCTGAAGCGCGAAAGTGAAACATATCCGCGGCGCGCCGCAGAAAAAAAAAGGCGGTGGGGCCCGCGAAGGCCGCCACCGCCCGTCTCAAAAGTTACCGCTTAGGATCGTGGTGTATTACCAGATCACCGGCGGCTCAACTTCCGCTGCT
>CAKZLS010000178.1 GCA_937127205.1 uncultured Rhodospirillales bacterium | reverse complement strand
CCCGCCGGTACCTTGGGCGGTCATGATCGCAACGGCATGCCGCGCGACCGTCTGGTGGGCCCAGAAATTGAGCTCGAAGCTGTCGCGCAGAACCTGGTCCGACACGTCGCCGATCCGGCCTTGCCAGGCGGCACCGGCGTTGGAAACGACAATGTCCACGCCGCCGTAGGTCTCTGCCACCCGGTCGAACGCCGCACGGACCGCGCCGGCGTCAGTCACGTCGCAACCGATACCCACACCGCCGACCTTGGCAGCAACCGACTCGGCTGCCCCCGAATCACGGTCGAGCACCGCCACTTCGGCGCCCTCGGCGCGCAGAGCGGCGGCGCACGCGGCGCCGATGCCCGAGCCGCCACCGGTGATCACCGCCACGTGGCGTGCCAGCGGCTTTTCGACGCCTTTGCCCAGCTTTGCCTGTTCGAGCGACCAGTACTCGATCTCGAAGATGTCCGGCTCGGGGATGACCTGAAAGGCGCTCATAGCCTCGGCAGCGGCAATCACCTCCACGTTGGTTTCCGCGAGGTCGGCCGCCACCTTGGCCTCCCTCTTCGAGGCGCCCAGCCCGAACAACCCGAGCCCGGGCACTAGAATCAGCCGCGGCACTGGGTCCAGTTCGGTTTTCGGCACCGGCTGATTGGGGTTATTGCGGGCGAAATAGGCGTGATAGTCGGCCACGTAGGCTTCCATGGCGACCCGCGCGCCGGCAATGAACGCGTCCAGCCGGCCGGCTTCGGGGGGCGGCGTGATCAGCGGCTTCTGCTTGGTTCGTATCACGTGATCCGGGGTTGCCGTGCCCTGTTGGCTGTAGCGGTCCACGTCCTGGCCGTTGACGAACTCTAGAATTCCAGGCCCGGTCCGGAAGTCCAGTACCCAGCGGAGCGGTTCGCCGTTCGCACGGTCAAGCGCCGCCAAGCCGCGCAGGATCGGCGCAACCTCTGCCACCGGCGCGATCCGCTTCGGCAGCTCTATGGGCGTGAATGATTTCGGCCGCGATTTGCCCATCCCCTTCGGCAGCGACATCCCCGCCACTGTGGCGCGTCCGGACTGGGCGATTCGCTGCTCGGCCAGGGTGACCTTGTCGATCATCCGCCGGTAGGCCTCCTCGGCACTTTCGCCGAAGGTGAAGATGCCGTGCTTGAGCAGGATCAATCCCTCCACCTCCGGGGTCTCGCGGTAGACCTCCATGGCCTTTTTGGCAAGCGCGAACCCCGGCATGATGTAGGGCACATATCCCATGGTTTCGCCGTAGACATCGCGGCACAAGTCGTCGCCGTAAGGCTGATCAGTTAGTGCCAGCACCGCGTTTGAATGGGTGTGATCGATGAACTTGTGCGGCAAGAAAGCGTGGAGCAGCGTCTCCACTGAGGGGTTGGGGGATCTCGAATCCAACAGATTGCATCGCTGGGCGTTGACCATGTCCTCGTCGCTCAATGCGTCGCGATTGGCTAGCTTCAACAACGGCTCGAGGCGAACCGCCGGAAGCCCGGCAGGCTCAATGGTACCCATGTCCCAGCCGCTGCCTTTGACGCACAACACACCCGTGTCCTCGCCGGCAAGATCGGTCATCACTGTTTTAACCGATGTGTTGCCGCCGCCGTGGATCACCAGCCTGGGCTCGGAGCCCAGCAGCCGGGTGGTGTAGGTTCTGAGCGCGAGGTCGCGATTGACGCCCTGGCCACCATAATGCGCCACCGCCGCTTCCGCGTCCTCGTCGGACCAACCGTATTCCATGATGTCTCCCCGTATTGATATGGCACCCTTTATATGAGGCTGATGGCAAGACCCCAAGAGGGAACCGAACCCTGGAGGCGAGTATTCGGCGTCCGTTTGAGAAAGGTACTGGGCGGTCATACCCGCGAGCAGTACACTGCCGCCGATTCTCAACTTCCTCAGGGGAGCCCGCGCCGCCTATGCCGAAGTCTCTCGCGCCAAGTGAATTGCCTGGGCTGCTTCGACCTGGACTATGCGTTTACGCACCCGGTCTGGCCGGCGAGTCGGCTTTGATTGTCGACGCGCTGCGCTCCCAGCCGGAAGCCAGCGCCGGCGTGCGGTATTTGGGCGTCTGGCTTCCCGGCATCAACCGTGTGGATTACGCCGGCCTGCACCCCGATGCCCGCTCCACGGCGTTCTTCGTTTATCCCAACCTCCGCGACTCGTTCGCAGGCGGGCGTGTCGACTTTCTGCCGCTGTCGTACTTTTCCGTCTACGCTTATCTGCGGGATCGCGCCACTATCGATATCGCGCTGTTGCATGTTTCGCCGCCCGGCGAGGACAGCCTTTGCAGTGTTGGTGTGGCCAATGACTTCACGGCCGCCATTCTACCAAAAGCCCGCGTCAAAGTTGCCCACGTCAATCCCTGCATGCCGCGGACGCGGGGCGCCGCCACCGTTGCCTTCGACGATCTCGACTACGTGATCGAAGAACACCATCCGCTGCTTTCGGACGAGCCGGGAAGCGATCCCGATTTCGATGCCATCGGCCGCCACATCGGCGACGTCCTTCCGGACGGTGCTACCCTCGAAGTCGGTGTCGGGCGCGTGCAGAACGTTTTCGCGGCCTTCACCTCCAAACGCAATCTAAAGCTGCACACCGGCGCCATCACTACACCGGTCCTGAGCTTGGCGGAGGCCGGGGCCATTGCCGAGCGCGCGGACGCCATCACCACCGGCGTCGCGCTGGGTGACAATGCCTTTTACGACTTCGTCGCCGACAATCCCCTCGTCCGGTTCGCGCCCGTGGGCTGGACCCACGACATTGCCACGTTGAGGGCAATCGAGCGGTTCGTTGCCATCAATTCTGTCATCGAGGTAGATCTGCTTGGTCAGGCCAACGCCGAGATGGTCGGCGGCCGTCAGGTCAGCAGCGCTGGCGGCATCACCGATTTCATGCGCGGTGCCCGGCTCTCTCCCGGCGGCTTTGCGGTTGTGGCGCTACCGTCGACAGCCAGAGCCGGAACGGTTTCGCGCATCGTTCCCACGCTGGCGGACGGATCGGCGATCAGCGTCGCACGAGGCGACATGGAATTAGTGGTCACCGAGCACGGCGTCGCTGACTTGCGGAACACATCCATCGACGCGCGGGCCGAGGCACTGATTGCCGTTGCCGCGCCACAGTTTCGCGACGGGCTATCGGCATCGTGGCACGAGCGGCGCAAACGCACGTAAGAGGTCGCTCAGTTGACTTGGGAGCGAAGCTTGCGCAGCAGGTCTTCGATCCCCGCGTGTTCAGGATCCTCGCCAGGACGCGCGAGATAGTTCTCCAAGGTCGTGATGGCGGATCCCACGTTCCCAAGCTGATACTGAAGGACCGCCCGTTCCCACCACAGCTCCGTTAGCTCCGGGGCGAACAACGTCATAACGTGAAGTACTTCGATGGCACGCTCGAGAGCGCCGTGCCGTATCGCCCGAAGCTTGATGTTGTTCTGGAGACGGATGAGAATATCGCGGTTACCCACGGCGGCGTAATGCGAAGGCGCAATCTCCGCGCTGGACCCCTGCAAGTCCTTAAGACGCTGGCGCAAATCCTGCGGCGTCATAACCTTTCCTCCGTGAAACGGATCAAAGATAGCCCGCTGCCCCCGCGCCTCGATACGCAGCACGAAGTGGGAAGGAAAGTTCAAACCGAAGATATGCGAACCGCAAGCCTGGGCGCCATGGAGGTAGAGAATTCCGAGCGCGACAGGAAGCCCCTTCCGCCGGTCGATCACATGCATCAAGTTGGCATTGTGCATGTCTTCATAGGTGTCCGCGTCGCCGTCGTAACCGTAATCACCCGCCAAAACTTTGCGAAGGGCTGCAATCTGCATGCCCGCACTGGACGAGGGGTCGACAGCGGCTTTCACATCGCCGGCCAACGCCTCCAGGTGATCGCTATAAGGAGCCATGTCAGTGTCGGGTCGGTCGAGAGCCGCGAGTACGAGCGCGGCTTCCGCCAAGTCGATGTTCGCATCGTCCCGGGATCCGATCTCGCACAATGCTTCCATGAGCTTTGACCGTTTTGACACGCTGGCTGGTCTCCTTTCGGTTTTCAAAGCCGGTCGCCTCGTTCCACAATTAATGGGATGGCAGGCAAGCAACGTCAACGCCAGGGATCATCTCTTTTAACCGTGGTCTCAAGATTGGCGGGCATTGAAATAGCGAACCGCCGCCGCGAGCGCCCCCGTGACGAGGCGGCGTGGCACTAGAAACGGCCCTAGAGTGGCCTGGCTGAGCAGTCCGGTAACCTGGACAGTCTTGTTACCGAGCGCGTCCAAGGCTTCCCGCGCCACTGCGCCGGGATCGGCGGCTCCCGGCACAGAAATCCGATCAAGCCCCGCGCGGGCGCTAAACCCAGTCTTCGTCGCGCCCGGGCACAGCGCAAGGATATCGACTGGGTCACCACGCAATTCCTCCGCCAAGGCTTCCGTGAAGTACAGGCTGAATGCCTTGCTCGCAGCGTAGGTGGCGAAAAACGGCACCGGCGCGAACGCCGCAGTGCTCGACACGATCACCACACCGCCGCGCTCATTAGCCTTTCCGGCCCGCTCGATGATCCCGGGCAGGAGCCCCCGGGTAAGCACCACCACCGCCACGACATTCAGCATTGCGGTGTCCCGCTCGGTGTCCCGCTCGTGGTCGATAAGGCGCCCAAACTGACCGATGCCAGCGTTGTTGATAAGGAGATCGATGCCGAAAGCGTCGGCTCGGTCGACCAGCTCATTGACCGCACTCTCGTCCGTCAGGTCGGCAGCGAAGGTTTCGACCTTTCGTCCCCTGCGGATCAGTTCGTTTCGCGTTATCTCCAGCTTTTCCGCGTCACGCCCGGCAAGCAGAAGGTCCGTGCTCCGAATTAGGTGCGAAGCAAAGGCGGCCCCGATACCGCTGGTGGCGCCGGTGATCAAAGCCCGTCGATACTTCTTCATGGCATCTTACACTGCGGCCAACAGGCCCGAGGAGATCGGTGCCAGAGTTGACTCGCGACCGTCCCCGATACCGCCCATGGCGAGTGATCGGCGTAAGAGAAGCCCATAAATTTTCCCGAGATGGGCCGCCGAAAAAGTCTGGAGAGAAAACATACGAACATACGAGACGCCTATGATCACAACGGAAATGCAGCCTAATCGAAAACCCAACCTGATCGCAATCATCGTTGATACATGCAGGGTATGGCATTTCTCAAAAACCTATGGTAGTGTATGCACGTTATAGGTGTATTTTTATTCAGCCAGCGCATGCGCTGGGGGGACGCTTCTCGTATTGAGGACAGACAGATGAAAGCTGCATTGAGCTTGGCGCTCGTCACGGCGGTGGCGGTCCATGCCTTTCCCGCCGTAGCCACGGCGGAGATGGAAAGCAATAGTATCGCGAGAATCGGGATTCTCCACTGCAAGCAGATCCCCGGCCGTGGGTATAACATCATTATCCATTCGGAATCGGAGTTCGACTGTGTGCTAATCGCGCCGGAGGGGCGCGAGCGCTACAAGGGCGAGGCTGGGATCGGTTTCGGGCTGGATCTGGAATGGACCCGGGATAAGACCATCTCTTATGCGGTTCTCGCCTATGAAGGGTCAGCCACCATCGGCGAACACGCTTTGGCGGGCACTTTCGTGGGCGTGAAGGCTTCGGCCGGTGTAGTCGTTGGCGCCGGTGCCCAAGTGCTGGTGGGCGGCGGACCCGGCAACATATCTCTGCAGCCGGTGGCGCTGGAGAGCTATTCGGGACTCGGCGCCACTGCCGGCTTCGGGTATTTGAGCCTCGAAGCGGCGTTGCCAACACCGCCGCCGACGCTGGACCCGGTCACAGGGCAGGCTTGGAAAGCGCCATCTGGCGCCACAGGCTACAGCTACAGCTACCGTTAGTTTTTAGCTACCTGGGTATTCGGTCAGCGCCCGGAATTCTGTCCGGAAAGTCGGAAAATACAGCCTCCACGCCGCTTTCGAACAGCGTTCGAGCGAGTTCTGCGTCGTTGATCGTATAGCAACGCAGGCCAACGCCCTTGGCGCGGATCTTCGTCGCGACATCGCCGGCAAGCCGATCCCCCGCGCAGTGCAGTGCCGCGCACCCGAGCGCGTCCATCCGCTGGTGCCAATCGGCGGGCACATCGACGACGAGCAGGGCGCGTGGGGCGTCGGGGAGAACGGAGCTTGCCGCGCGCAGCGACTCGGTACTGAAGCTGGAAAGGATCGGCGGCGGAAGGCGCCGGGGCCATTCCCGCTCAAGCAATCGGCCCACCGCCTCTCCAGTTTCCGCCTCGCGCCCCGGATCGGGTTTGATTTCCACATTGGCGCCCAATCCGAGCGCGTCCAGTTCTACCAGCGCCTCGCTCAGCGTCGGAATCCGCTCACCCCGAAACGTCTCCGCAAACCATGCCCCGGCATCAAGCGTGCGGAGTTCCGTCAACGTCATGTCGGCGACGCGTCCCGAACCATCCGTAGTCCGCTCCAGTTTCTCGTCATGCAACAGCACGATCTGCCCGTCAGCCGTGAGCTTAGTGTCGAATTCCACCCACCGAATTCCCATCGCGGCGGCGGCACGGATGGACGCCAACGTGTTTTCGGGCGCGTATCCAGCGACGCCGCGATGACCGATAACCGGTGGCTTTATGGTGACCGTTCCAATTTGGGTCATGTTTTCAAGGCTCCGATCTTCGGCAGCATCAGCCGTAACCGTATAGCCATCGCGTGGTTCCGGAATGGATATTTTTTACGGAGTGGCGGGCGTTCTTGGGGATGAAAATCTCGTCCCCGGGCGCGGCCGCATGACGTTCACCGGCAATGGTAACCTCGAGCTTGCCCTCGGCGACGGTGACCAGCTCGTTCGTAGAATGAACGAAGTTGTTCCACTCGCGGCCCGGAGGATCCACAAACAAGTCGCAAGAATATCCGCGCTCTTCCCAGTCCCGCGCCACCCGCGCTCGATCCACGGAAGCCGAAAACTTTCCCTTAACGACCAGGTCGCTCATGAATCAATCTCCTGATTTAGCCGCATCGACAAAAGCATGCGCTGAGAAATTCACTTGCTCAAAGGCTAATCGGTAACGAAAGTACGATCCATGATCGAAACGCTTTGTCACTATATCAATAGCACAACCATGGCCGGCTCCAGCGGCCCGTTCGGCGAAGTTCTCAATTCGTCGGTCAGCGTGGTCCGCGCTCAAGTTCTCTTCGCCATGTCGCCCATGGACTAGCCATACGATATAGGAATAAAGATACATATCTGCCATCCCGGAACCTGAACCTCATGTATACCGTCGCCCATCTGTCGGACGTTCATTTGCCGACCCCGCCCGTCCCCGGAATTAGGGCGCTATTGAACAAACGGCTGCTCGGCTATTTGTCCTGGCAATTGCGTCGACGTCATAATCATCGGCCGGAGGTTCTGGACGCGCTCCAGCGGGACCTGCAGATCCAAGCGCCCGATCACATTGCCGTTACAGGTGATTTGACCAACATATCTCTGCCCGCGGAGTTCCGGCAAGCGGCCAAATGGTTGGCGCAATTGGGACCTCCGGAGCGTGTGACCGTCATTCCCGGCAACCACGACGCTTATATCCCGTTGCCATGGGCAGAATCGTGGTCGCACTGGGCGTCCTACATGGGCTCAGAGACCGCCGAGGGTGAGAGCATAGCGCATACAGGTTTCGAAGACTTTCCTCTGGTACGAAGACGCGGTTCGGTCGCTATTGTCGGACTGACCTCGGCCATTCCGACGAAAATCGGAATGGCCAGCGGAAGCTTGGGTAAGCGTCAAGCGGCTTTGTTCAAGGATCGGCTCGGGGAACTCGATAAGGAGGGGCTGTTCCGTATCGTGCTCATCCATCATCCACCTATTGCCGGAACCACCAAACCGCGCAAGAGCCTTGTTGACGGCGAGCTTTTTCACGACGCCATCGAATCGGCGGGAGCGGAGCTTGTCCTGCATGGACACGATCATCGTTTTGAACTGGGGGATCTCACGAGCCCTCACGGACCTGTTCCCGTGGTCGGCGTGGCCTCGGCATCGGCGGTAAGAGGGACCGAAAAGACACCGGCGAGCCAATATCATTTGTACGATATCGAGCGCACCGGCGACGGCTGGACCATGGGCTGGCGGACCCGCGAATTCGATGCCATATCGGGCCGTTTCACCCACCTCGGCACCACGACAGTGTCGTTCCAGCGGGTTCCGCCAGCAGAACAACTCGATCCCATCGACCTGATCTGAGCGGACAATCGAACGATCACACGCCCAATGATCATTCGCATAACGTTCTGATCTTGCTGCATTCGGAGCCTTACGGCCGTCCGGCTACCGTCTCTCCAATCTTCCACAAATCGACAATGCAGCATCGTCCATGATAAAGGTTTGTTCGGGTGCACCAACGAGCTTGATGGCGGTCAACGTTAGAAGGCGACGATCAATAGACGCCATCAAAGCACATAATTGGGGACTATAGTAATGGCGGGGCCCGTGAGAATAGTGGATTTTATCGCGCGAAGGCACCTTGTCACCCTATGATCCTGTTAGACTTTTACATTCTGAAGCAAATCCTCCGACCGCTGGTGATCGCAATGGTCATGGCTCTGATCGTGTTCCTGATCGAACGGATGCTGCGGCTATTGGATCTTGTGTTGGGATCTAACGGGCCGTTGAACATCGTGTTCGAAATTCTCGCCTATCTCGTTCCGCACTATATGGGTTTGGCTCTGCCCATCAGCCTATTCCTTGGCGTTCTCATCGGTTTCAGCCGGCTGCGGCGGGACGGTGAATTGGAAGCCATGCATGCCGCCAGCATCGGACTGCGCCGTCTCGCGCGACCGGCCCACACTACCGCGTGGGTGTTGACGATCGTCGCCGCCATTACCATCGGTTATTTGCAGCCTTACGGCCGCTACGCGTATCAATCCATGGTGTTCGCCATTAGCAACGCTTCGTTCCACGCTTTTCTGAGAGCCGGAGTGTTTGCTCAAGCAGACGGGACCAGCTTCCTGATCGAAGAAATCAGGCCGGACGGGGTCGGATTCGGCAAGGTGTTCATTCATGAGCAGACGGAAGACGGCGAAAGCATCGCCATTACCGCCCGCGGTGGACGTCTCGGATACGATACGGTCGAATCCCTCCCGATGCTGCGTCTTGCCGACGGTGTCCGCCTGCAGATCAAACGACCGGAACCGGGCGAGGCTGCCGACGCTGCCGATGGCGAACCGCCGCTGCCCTCCATTACCGTGCTGCGGTTCGACGAACTGCGAACGGACCTCGGCCACGAGGCGACGGACTTGTTTCGGCCGCGGGGCAAGGATGAACGCGAGTTTACGCTGTGGGAGCTTTGGCAACGCCGCTTCGATCCGCCTCCGGATGTCCGGTCGAGCGATATGATCGCCGAGTTCCATGGCCGTGTCGTTCATATCTTGAGCGTCCCATTGCTGCCGTTTCTTGCGATACCGCTGGCCCTGGGCCGGCGCCGGAGCGAGCGCTCCGTTGGCATCGCGCTCGGCCTCGCCCTATTGGTAGTGTACAATCAGGTGCTTGACTTTGGTGAAAACGTTACGGAAACGGGTGCGATCGATCCCTGGCTGGGGCTATGGACGCCTTACCTCGCTTTCGCGTTCATCAGTCTGTTCCTGTTCCATCGCGCCACGACGCAGGTGCCGGGAACATCGCTGTTTCCGCTGCTGGACCGCTTCAAGAATGGATCCCGTTCCGATGAGTCCCCGCTGGCAACTGCGGGTCCGGCAACGGCTGAAGAAAAACCATGACCGTTATCGGCGGATACGTGAGCCGAAGGTTCCTGTGGAACTTTATTTTGATGCTATTGGGAATGGCGGCATTTTCCTTGACATTCGAGCTGATGGAAGAAGCCGATCAAGTTATATCCAGAGCCGACGGTGAGGCGTTGGCGCTGCTGCGGTATTCAGCCCTGCGCCTGCCGGATATACTCTCGCAGATGGTGCCGATCGCCGCACTGCTCGCAGCGCTGTTCACACTAAGCATCCTAATGCATCACAGCGAAATCGTCGCGATCTGGAGCGGCGGCGTTTCCGTCGCTGGCGTCATGCGCGGGTTATTGCCCATCGGTTTCGTTTTAGTGGTTCTTCAGTTTTCGCTCAATGACCGCGCCGTACCCGCCACCATCGCTGCGCTACACGACTGGGGCGTAAAAACTATCGAAAGAGGGGGGTACACCAGCGGAATCGGGCCGACGTTATGGCTGAGAAGCGGAACTGACATCGTCTCAGTACCCACCGACGCGGCGAGAGAAAGACGTCTGACCGGCCTCCAAATCTTCCGCCGTGACGAGGATGGCATGCTGATCGAACAGATCAACGCCGCCAGCGCGGAGCGCGTCGACGACATATGGATCCTCACTGACGTTACGCTTCAAACCATCGAACCGCCAATTATCACACAGGTCCCCACACTGACATGGGACGGAAAAATCGATTTCGAATACATGGAAATGCTTTCCAGCGACCTTAAGGAACTCCCCATCGACCAGATCTGGGCCCTAATCGAGAACGAGGGCTACGGACAACGGCCGACCAATCTGTTTCGCACTTGGCTGCACTATCGAATCGCGTCGTCGCTCAGCCCACTGATGATGATCCTGCTCGTGGTTTCCTTGACTCAGCGGTTTCATCGAACTGGCGGTTTTGTTCGCTTGATGGCGCTCACCGTTGCAATCGGGTTCGGCTCTTTCATTTTTGAGAACACCAGCCTCGCGCTCGGCGAATCAGGGTTTTTACCGCCATGGGCAGCAGCCTGGATCCCTACCCTGGCGCTCGCTTGCCTGATCGGAGGGTTGGTCGCGCGCTCGGAAGGTTAGCAACCCAGGATGCTTATTGACACTCCCTGGCTTATCCCTACGGTGACCGTCGAAATGGTGGCAACCGCCGCCCTGAAGCACCAGTGTTCCCTGAAATAGTTTCAACGGATCCGTTCCATGTTGTTCGCCTCGGTCCCCAAGAGCTGCCGCCTCCGGACGTTCAGCAGGTGAACGTGACCAAGCTCGGACTGGTGACCAATCCGCGAAGTCAGTACAACAGCCGTCATGGCACAGCCGCCGTAGAGAGGGTCGTGAACGGCGCGCCCGATATTCTCCATGCGACTCTGACGGACATGAAACGCTTACCCGAGGTGCTGCGTGGCTTCGCCGCCGAAGGGGTCGATATTCTTGCGGTCAATGGCGGAGACGGAACCGTGCAGGGGGTTCTGACCGAGGTGCTGGAAGGCCGGCCATTTTCTCGGATGCCGCCGCTGGCGATTTTGCCAGGCGGCATGACGAATACAATCGCCGACAACTTCGGCCTTCGCGGCTCCCCGGCCCAGGCTCTCTCCCAACTCATGGCCGTGCTTCGCCGAGACCCCGACGGCCTTCACTACATAGAGCGCCCCATTCTCAGGGTCGAGAACGGTGCAACACGCCGGCCTCAGCGTGGCATGCTGTTCGGGACAGCGGGGATCGTGCGCGCTATCGACGTGTGCCGCGACGAGGCGCATGGCCGCGGCCTCAAGTCGGATTGGGCAAACGGCGCCACATTGATGGGCCTGCTGGCAGACTGGCTGTTTCTCGGTGGACGCTCCGAGGTCTTTCGCGGCGACGAGATGGCCATCTCCCTTGACGGCGAACCCGCGGAGCACGGCTCCAAGGTGGTGGTGCTCGCCACCACCGTAGATCGAATGTTCCTGCGCTCCCGACCGTTCTGGAACACCGATGCCGGACCAGTTAAGTTTACCAGCATTGCCCACCCGCCGAAGAATCTGCTGCGGCGGGTGGGCAAGATCCTCTATGGCGGCCCCCACCGAACGTTCCCCGAAGTGACGTACCAGAGCCGAGGGGCGCGCCGGGTGGTTCTCGAAATGAGCTGTCCTTACATGGTCGACGGTCAAGTGCATGAACCGGAGAAAGGGGAGGCAGTGTACATAACGGCCGAGGAACAGGTTTCGTTCATTCAAATCGATGACCCCAAGACCAAGCGCGCTGCATCTTGAACCCGCTGCCGCCCGCGCTTGTCGAGATTGTCGCCCAGGATGCGAACACGACCATCCCGCCGGGAATGACCGCCATCGCCGACTCCGCGCGGGCGCGCCACGGCCAGGGCATCGCCGCGGTGCTGGGATATGGCAGCTGCCTTCGCGAAGGCGATGACCGGGGCAAGGTGGTGGACCTTTACCTGCTGGCCGACGATTATGGTGCTATATATGACCATCCGTTGATGCGGGTGGCCAACGCGGTGCTACCGCCCAACGTCTTTTATATCGAAACGCCGTTCGAGGACCGGGTGGTGCGGTGCAAATACGCCGTCGTCAGCCTCGACCACCTCGAGCGTCTGGTCTGCCCGCAAACATTTCATCCGTATTTCTGGGCCCGCTTCGCCCAACCGACGGCCATCGTCTGGGCGCGCGACGAACGGGCCAAGACACGCTGCGTGGCCGCGCTGGCGCAATCGGTGCTCACCGTGATGGAACAGTCCGCGCCGTTCATGCCTGCGGACGTCCAGTCCAGAGACTTCTGGATCCGGGCGTTCTCCGAAACCTACCGCACTGAGCTTCGGGCCGAACGTCCCGGCCGGGCGATCCACCTCTATGAAACTCACGCGGCCCGCTACGATCGGCTTTTC
>CAKZLS010000177.1 GCA_937127205.1 uncultured Rhodospirillales bacterium | reverse complement strand
AGGGCCGGCTTGGGATCACCGACGCCCACTTCGGGTATCGCCGTGGCAGTTCCCGAGGTGACCTCTCGTTTGACCGTCGCGACAGCGCCCGTGTGACCCCCAAATGCCGGGTGGTGGAACAAGCGTTTACGTGGGGTTCCGAACGGCTCCCCAATGTGCCGTGGTCGGAGACCGTCATCTATGAGCTGCACGCCAAGGGCTACACGAAGCTTCACCCCAGCGTTCCAGAGGAACTCCGCGGCAAGTTCCCGGGTTTGGCGTCGCCCGCCGTTATCGATCACCTAACGGAACTAGGGGTCACGGCGGTTGAGCTTTTGCCTGTCCAGACCTGCGCCAACGAGCCGCACCTTAACGACAACGGTTTGCAGAACTATTGGGGATACAACTCGGTCAATTTCTTTTCGTCCGACGCGAAGTTCTACAATCAGCAGCGGGTCCACGAGTTCAAGACGATGGTTGCCCACTTCCATGCCGCCGGCATCGAAGTGATCCTGGATGTGGTCTACAACCATTCCGGCGAGGGTGACGAGTTTGGCCCCACCGTCTCGTTTCGAGGCATCGACAACGCCTCGTACTACAAGCTGGCGGATGATAAACGCAAGTACGCTGACGTCACCGGGTGCGGAAGCACCCTCAACCTCCCGCACCCGCGCGTGCTGCAGATGGTCATGGACTCGCTTCGCTTCTGGGTGGACGAGATGCATGTGGACGGTTTCCGATTCGACTTGGCCCCGGCGCTGGCCCGCGAAGCTCACGGCTTCGATACGTATTCCGGTTTTCTCGATGCCGTCACCCAGGACCCCACCCTATCCAAGGTCAAGCTGATCGCCGAACCATGGGACATAGGATGGGGCGGATATCAACTCGGTAACTTTCCCCCGGCATGGACCGAATGGAACGACCGTTTTCGCGATGGCGTACGTCGCTTCTGGCGCGGCGATCCCGATCTGATCGGCGAACTAGCGGGACGTCTCACCGGGTCCGCCGATTTCTTCCAGCACAAGGGCCGCCGTCCCTGGTCGAGCGTCAACTTTATCACCGCTCACGACGGATTCACGCTGCATGATCTGGTCAGCTACAACCAGAAACACAACGAGGCCAATAAGGAGGGCAACCGCGACGGCACGGACAACAACAACAGTTGGAACTGTGGCGTGGAAGGGGCCACCGACGACCCGTCCATTCGGGATTTGCGGGAACGCCAGAAACGCAACCTCCTGTCTACCCTGGTGCTCTCGCTGGGCACTCCGATGCTGACCGGCGGGGACGAATTCGGTCGAACCCAGAACGGCAACAACAACGCCTATTGCCAGGACAACGAGATCGGCTGGGTTCACTGGGATGACTCTTCTCCCGAGAACCAGGCACTCTGCCGGTTCGTCAAGAGACTGCTGCACATTCGCAAGGAACACCCGGCATTCCGCCGCAGCACTTTCTTCAGTGGCAACGAGGTAGGAGACTCCGGGATCAAGGACATGACATGGTTCTCGCCCGAAGGCCGGGAAATGACTGTCGACGATTGGAACAGGCCGGACGCTAAATTTCTGGCGGCGCAGTTGTTCGCCGCGAAGCAGGGATCAACCGACGAGGTCACCCGCGAGTCGGGAGAATTGCTGTTGATGCTGCAAAACGCGCAGGAGTACGACATCTCGTTTCCCCTGCCGGAAGCGAAGCTCGGCGGCGGCTGGAAATTGTTGGTGGATACGGCTCGTGCCGAGATGGCAGACACGGATGAAACTCACGAGGGCGGGCATTCCTACGGGGTGAATGCGCGCTCGTTTGTTCTTTTAATAAACACATGACCGCAGTCGCGGGGAGACGGCATCGATGACCGATTTGGGTAAACTGGAATCCCTGGCCGAGTTGGCAGGAATTGAACCGGATTACTGGGACATCTGGGGTAACCACCATGTGGTTTCCAGTGAAGCGAAACGCAGCATACTCGGCGCGTTGGGCATCCCGGCGGCCGACGACAAGGCTGTAGAGGCTGGCATCCTTGCAATGGAGGAATTGACGTGGCGGACATCCCTGCCGCCGGTGCTCGTGGTGCGCGAGGGCGAGAAGCCACAAATTACAATCTCCGTCGCAGCCGAGGCGGCGGAGACTAAACTAACGTTCCAAATCATCGAAGAAGGCGGCGCTTTTCACGCCTTCGTCTTTACGCCTCGCGACGTACAGCTTGCCGCCACCCGCGTCGTCGATGGCCGCACGACGGAGCGGCGAATCTTTGAGCTGCCGAAGACCTTTCCGCTCGGCTATCACGCCGTCCGGGTCAAGGAACTGGGCGATGAAATTCTCAAATTGATCGTCGCTCCGGCAAGTTGCTATCTGCCGCAGGAGGTGTCCGACGGCAACAAGAAATGGGGCATTGCGACGCACCTTTATACCGTTCGCTCCAAGCGCAACTGGGGTATCGGCGATTTTTCCGATCTTTCCGACCTTGTGGACGTCGCCGCCAAACTGGACGCAGCAGTGGTGGGATTGAACCCACTCCATGCGTTGTTTTCTCAAGAACCGGATCGTGCGAGCCCCTACTCCCCAAGCAGCCGGCTATTCCTGCATCCCGTGTACCTGGACGTGGAGGCCATCCCCGATTTCGCTGAATGCTCCGAAGCGCGTGTGGCCGTGGAGGAAATGGCGCGCGAGATCGAGGCCGCACGCCGGCCGGCGTTCGTGGACTACGCCTCCGTCGTTAAGCTCAAGCTAACCGTGCTCGAGATGCTGTTTGAAAGTTTCCAGCGCAATCACGGAACCATGGGCAAGGAACAGAACGAGCGGAAGCGAGATTTCATGCGGTTCCAGGAACAAGGCGGAGATCTGCTCCACCGGTTTTCGATCTTCGAAGCCTTGTCGGAACAGTACGCCGGAAAGCCATGGCAAGAGTGGCCGAAGAGTTACCGCCAACCGGAATCCAAGGCTGTGGCCAAATTCGCCAAAGAGAAAAAAAACAGGCTGTTGTTCTTCCAGTATATTCAGTGGCAGGCGGACCGGCAGCTTGCGCGGGCACAAGCGCGCGCGTTGGAAAGCGGTGTCTCCATCGGTCTGTACCGCGATCTCGCCATCGGCGCCGCACCGGACGGCGCTGAAGCCTGGAGCGCTCAGGACGTTGTGGTACAGGACGCCTCCGTGGGCGCTCCCCCGGACCCTTTCAATATGCTCGGTCAGGATTGGGGAACGCCACCACTGCATCCGCATCGCATATACGATAAAGGCTACGAACAATTCATCGCTATCGTTCAGGCGAATATGCGGCACGCCGGTGCGCTTCGCATCGATCACGTCATGGGTCTGATGCATCTGTTCTGGATACCGGGCGGCGAATTGCCCGCGTCCGGGGCTTACCTGAAATACCCGTTCGAGGACATGCTTGCCATCGTCGCCCTTGAAAGCCATCGCAACCGGTGCCTGGTGATTGGCGAGGACCTGGGCACCGTTCCCGAGGGCTTCCGCGAACGCATGGCCGCCGCCAAGGTCCTCTCCTACAAGGTGCTGTATTTCGAAAAGGATGGCGACCGCTTCAAGACCCCGGGCGAGTACCCGGATCTGGCACTCGCCTGCATCTCCACTCATGATCTCGCCACTCTGTGGGGGTTCTGGAGCGATGCCGACATCGAGCTTAAACGCCGTCTGAAATTGTACCCATCGCCAGACGCCGAACAGGGCGAGCGTGAGGGCCGCGGCCACGACCGCTGGCTGTTGCTCTCGGCTCTTGCCGCCAATGGCCTGCTCCCCGAGGGGGTGAATGTGGACGATCTCAACGGCACGCCGCTAACCCCGAAACTCGCGGCAGCGGTGCATGCCTACGTGGCCAACTCTTCCGCCTCCCTCTTGATGGTGCAAATCGACGACCTGATGGAGGCGATGGATCAGATCAATCTTCCCGGCACGGTCGACGAACGACCCAACTGGCGCCGGCGCCTGCCGTTGACGACCGACCGTTTGCCCAACACGCCAATGATGAAGGCACTCAAGAAACCGTTGGCCGATAGGGGAGCATCGGTTTTGAAATCGTCCTCGGCAGCCTGATGCCCCGATTGAGATCTATGGCCTAACAGCATTGGCCGGGTGCCGTACATGGGTCGCGATCCGTTGTCCGATAACGGTACAGGGGTTGGGGGGGGTGGTAATCAAAAAGTCGATATCAACCCCATGCACAGTATCAAAACGCCGTAAGAGCTTTGTTTAAGCACGTTCAAATTGACTGATTGGAAACGTTTGTGGTCTCGGTTTCGCGCTCACCGCCTCCCTCGTCTTAATCACGTCGAAAGGCTTCTATGAACTTGTCTCTATCATTCAGTCTAACAAGGCTCATCCCGATGGTTCCGGTTCAATCAACATTTTGTAGGTTGCGGGTTTAA
>CAKZLS010000176.1 GCA_937127205.1 uncultured Rhodospirillales bacterium | reverse complement strand
TTGCCCCTCCTGCCGAGGATGCGGGAAACACGATCACAATGGGTCTGTATCAATGCAGGTTGGTATTAATCCTCCATTGAATATGACGGCATCCCTTGCGGCATTTTTCCATCCCAAAATGCGCTGTTTGTTGTCCGATGGTGCGGGTCTTTTGATTCTCGATCGATTCCCGTTTAATCATCACGCCCATCATGTCTCGACCGAAGTTGCAGCTGGCCCTGGATTTTGTCCGCCTGGATGCGGCGGCGTCCGTTGCCGAGCTATCGGCGCCGCACGTGGATTGTATTGAGGTTGGAACGCCGCTGATCAAGGCATGCGGACTGGACGCGGTGAGGAGGCTTAAACGGCGCTTTCCCTCCAAGCATGTCGTCGCTGACATGAAGACAATGGATACCGGCCGGCTGGAAGCCGAACAGGCCTATCGGGCTGGCGCCGACGCGACCACGGTTCTCGGCGTCGCCGCGCGCGAAACCATCCGCGGAGCAGTGGAAGCGGCTCACGAGTATGGTCGCCAGGTCATTGTCGATAGTATTGGCGCCGAGGACACGGCCACGCAATTGCACAAGATCGACGGGTTGGCTGTGAATTGGCTCTTGATCCATACCGGCATCGACCAGCAACGCGCTGGCCATTCGGCATTCTCTCATCTCGACGCTTTCGTTGGCAGCACAATCGGACCGCGCCTTGGATTGGTCGGCGGCATCGATGCGGAAACCATTGTCAAGCTCAGTCGCTATCCCCGAGTCGAACTTGTCATTGTCGGCGGCGCCATACCCAGCGCCGCCGATCCCAGTCATGCCGCCGCCCGCATTCGCGCGGCACTTGACGCACTGCCGGCGGTCTCGTAGTCCCGTGACAAAAAGAGGAACGCGGGCTGTCCGCTAGCCAGCCATGTCCACGTTCAGGTGATTGGCAAATTCCTTTAGTAGATCGAACTGCCGCTGGTGGAATTCCCCATATACGGGGTCATCCTTGTACGGTTTGAGGTGTTTGCATACCTCGAGCATTTTTATCATAACGGGCGCGAGGTCTTCGATCTTATCCAGTTCCATGGCCTGCTCCATATCTTGTCACTGACTGTGCCCGGCATTGTCAATTTGATGCTTGGGTGGAAGTCCGTGATCTTCCCTCTCCTGTCTTCCTCCACACAACCGCGTGGTGATACTCACAATAGGCAGAGCCCGAGCGCACCGGCCTTCCGCAAATGATGAACTCTCCCTTTGCGCAATGATCGGCGATCCATCGACAGTGATGAGGACCCGCGTCCCTCAGACGAACGTTGGTAGGTTCGATTTCAAACTCCATATCCTTCGGCATGATGTCGCGCGGTTCACCTCTCGGCTTTTTTGGTCCAATTTCCCTATTTAAATATAATCATTCCGGTCAAGAAACCAATAGGCGAGGTACCGCCAGCCGAAATAGTCCCTTTGGCGTGGTTTGGCACTCGCCCTGTCAAATCGGTCCGGACGTCCTAAATATGGAAGAGCCGAAATGGTACCGGGTCTAACGATCAGGAAATGGGAATTGGGAGAATGTTCATGAGCGAAGTAAACGCGACGGTGCCGGGTGTGATAATCCGGGGCCCCATGAAGGCCGGTTATGATGCGGTTTTGAACAAAGACGCATTGGCATTTGTGGCGGACCTGGAGCGGCGATTTGGCGCAACGCGGTTGCAGCTCTTGGATGCTCGGGAACACAGGCAATCCCGGATCGACCAAGGCGAGTTTCCTGACTTTCTCCCCGAAACCGAAAACATCCGCCGCGGCAACTGGAAGGTGGCTCCCGTTCCGGAGGACCTGCAGAACAGACGGGTAGAGATCACCGGTCCGGTGGACCGCAAGATGGTGATCAACGCGCTCAACTGCGGCGCCAACGTGTTCATGGCCGACTTCGAGGATTCGCTTGCGCCCACCTGGGACAACGTGATCGATGGACAGATCAACATGCGCGATGCGGCCGACCGGACCATCGCCTATACCGACCCCGACTCCGCCAAGGAATACCGTTTGGTGGAAAATCCGGCTGTGCTGCTGGTGCGGCCGCGTGGGTGGCATTTGGTGGAAGAGCACATGCTGGTGGACGGCGCGCCGGTATCGGGCGGGTTGTTCGACTTCGGCCTCTACGTGTTCCACAACGCTCGGACATTGCTCGCCAACGGCTCCGGTCCCTATTTCTACTTGCCCAAAATGGAAAGCCATAAGGAGGCCCGCTTGTGGGCCGAAGCGTTCGCTGCCGCCGAACAGACGCTGGGTTTGGAGCACGGCACCATTAAGGCGACGGTCCTGATCGAGACCATCATGGCGGCCTTCGAGATGGAGGAAATCCTTTACGAGTTGAAGGACTATATCGTTGGTCTGAATTGCGGCCGCTGGGACTACATGTTCAGCTACATCAAGCGGTTCCGAAATCATCCCCAATTTGTTCTGCCAGATCGCAACGTGGTGACCATGACCGCGCCGTTTCTGCGTGCCTACAGCCAGGCATTGATCAAGGTCTGCCATCGCCGCAACGCCCACGCCATGGGCGGCATGGCCGCGTTCATTCCCATTAAGGGAGACCCGGAGGCCAACGACGCCGCATTGGCCAAGGTCCATGCCGACAAGCTGCGCGAAGTCCAGGACGGCCACGACGGTACTTGGGTGGCGCATCCGGGGCTGTTGCCGGTGGCAAAAGCGGTGTTCGACGAATTTATGCCCGAAGCCAATCAGGTGAGCCGCGACCGCAGCGACTTGAACGTGACGGCAAAAGATTTGTTGGCGGTGCCAAAGGGTGACATTACCGAAGAGGGACTCCGCAATAACATCCGCGTTGGTATCCAGTATCTGGAGGCATGGTTGGGCGGCAATGGCTGCGTGCCCCTGTACAACATGATGGAAGACGCCGCGACCGCCGAAATCTGCCGAACCCAGGTCTGGCAGTGGCTCAAGCACGAGGCCAAACTGGATAACGGTCAGCTCATCACCGAAAGCCTCGTTCGCGATCTAGTGGACGAAGAAATGTCGGCGTTGCGCCAGACGCTCGGCGCCGAGCGGTTCGACGGCGGGCATTTTTTCGATGCTATCGAGATATTTCTGGAGGTAGCGATGCCGCCCGACTACGTCGAATTCCTGACAGTTCCCGCTTATCAGCGAGTAACCACTCTTGTAGACGAATAGAGCATCGAAAAGGCTGCGAACCGCGTTCAAGCGCCGTTCCAAGGAAACGACGATCGCGGCGGTAGCTCCCCTCGGCTATCCAGTGCACGCGCAATCCTGAGGCCTTCGTTCCATTTGGCCATGCGCTCGGAGCGGGCGAAGGAGCCGACCTTGAGCTGTTTGGCGTCCCAGCCTACGGCCAGGTGGACGATCGTCACGTCCTCGCTTTCGCCCGATCGCGCCGAGACTATGGCGCCCCAACCGGCGTCCCTCGACGCTTCTAACGCGGCGCGCGCCTCGGTCAGCGTTCCCGCCTGGTTGGGCTTGATCAGCACCGCATTGCACGCGCCCCGGTCGACGCCCGCGTTCACCCGCCTCGCGTTGGTCACGAGATAATCGTCGCCCACCACCTGAACGCGTTCGCCCACCGCCTGGGTGAAAGCGATCAATCCGGCCTCGTCGTCCTCGGCGAGCGGGTCTTCGATGGAAACGATCGGATAGCGCTCGACCCAGCCCAGCAGCATTTCGATCATGCCGTCCGTGTCCCGTTCTTTGTCGTCACGGGCAAGGCGGTAGCGTCCGTCGCTGTAGAACTCGGAGGCGGCGATATCGAGCGAGATGGCCATGTCTTCACCGGGCGTGAGACCGGCTCGTTCGATAGCCCGTACCAGAAAGGCGAGCGCGTCCTCGTTGCCGTCGAACGCCGGCCAGTAACCGCCCTCGTCGGCGACACCGGCCAGCTTGCCGGCGTCGGCCATCAGTTTGCCGGCGGCGATATAGACTTCCGCGGTCCACTCCAGCGCCTGGGTGTAGTCGGCGGCGCCGACGGCGATGACCATGAAATCCTGGATGTCCACGCGCCGTCCGGCGTGCGCGCCGCCACCGAAGATCTGAATCTCCGGCAGGGGCAGCACAGGTCTCGCCGGACCCTCCAGCCAGCGCCACAACGGCAGGCCCGCTGCTTCCGCACCCGCGTGAGCCGACGCCATGGACGTCGCGACGGTGGCGTTGCCGCCAAGCCGTGATTTATCCGGAGTTCCGTCCAGCTCAATGAGAACGCCGTCCACCGCTGCTTGCTTGGTCGCATCGGTTCCGGTCAGTGCGGGCGCGATGATCGTGTTGACCGCATCCACCGCATGGGTCACATCCAGCCCGCCAAACGCAGTCCCGCCATCCCGCCGGTCCAGCGCCTCGCCGCTGCCGGTCGATGCGCCGGCCGGCGCGATGGCGCGGCCGCCGGCGCCGCCGGCAAGTCGGATCTCGACTTCGACCGTGGGCCGACCTCGTGAATCCCATACTCGCAAAGCATTGACGTCGGTGATCAGCGATTCACTCATGAGCTCAATTCCCGGGTCCAAGCCATGGCGACATCCTCCAAAGTGTCGGCCGGATCAACGAGCAGTGCGCGTGTCGCACTGCGGACCCGGTTCTTTTCATTATCATTCGTCAGATATTCCACCGGCGACTTGCCGTCCACCCGGGCGAGGAACAACGCCGGCAACAGTCGCGCCGTCCGTGCCTCCAAATCTTCGGGCGGTTCCCAGGTCACGCCTGACAGGTACGCTTGCGTCAGTATCGCAAACGTCTGCAGCAAATCCGGGAAAGAGGCGGGGACCCACAGGCATTTGAGCAGCAAGTGGTTGAGGCAGAATGCCAAGTCGAAGGCCGGGTCGCCATACCACGCGCATTCGGCGTCGAGCAACACCGGACCATCCCGGCCGATCAGGATATTCTTAGGGCTGACGTCGCCGTGCACCAGGGCGATCTTGGTGGCAAGTGTCGCCTGTGACAACGCCATCAACTCATCGCCAAGATCGGTGTGGACCCGCGCCGTTGCTTCCAGGTAGGGCTCCAGGCGAAGGGCGTGAAACAGGTCGTCGGTTTGGAAGCTGCCCTCCACCTCCGCGTCGCCGGCGGTTCCGGCGTGGATCCGAGCCAGTGTGCTGCCTACCTGGGCGGCGACGTCGAAATCGACCCGCCCATGGCGCAGTTCCTCCTTCCAGACTCGGAAATGGTCCGGATCGAGATACTCCATCGCGAACGCGCCCGCCACTTCGTCGTGGGCGAGAATGCTCGGGACGGCCTCGGGCACGTACGCACGGGCGGCTCGGAACCATTGCACCTCATAAGCGTTGCGCTCTACCGGTGCCCGCCAATCTTGAGCGACCTTCAGTTGCGACAGCGCCCGCTTGACGCACACGGGGCCGCGAGCGGTCTCGACGAGCCATATATCCGAGGACACACCGCCGGTTAGGGGCCGGGCCGCTGGCACTTCATCGGCATCAATCAGATCGGTGCCGCGGAGAAAAGTAATGAGATCGGCGGGGAGTGGGCTCATGGATTTCATCGCTGGGGGTAGAGGTCAGACAACGTTTCTCGGGGAATCGGCAACGAACGCTTCGATGTTGTCCATCAATTGATCGGCGACAGCCTGGATGGCTTCTTGGCTGGCCCAGCCCACGTGGGGCGTCAGGATGAAGTCGGGCCGGTCCACCAATGCGAAAAATGGGTGATCGGCGGCCGGCGGTTCGGTGGGCAATACGTCGATCGCGGCGCCGGCGATCAGGCCTTCGGTCAACGCGGTGACCAGGGCCGCTTCATTGATCAGACCGCCGCGCGCGGTGTTGATCACCAATGGCCGCCGCTTCATGGCCCGGAATTCCGTCACTCCGATCATGTCCCGGGTGGCGGGCGTCAGCGGGCAATGCAGGGTAATGACGTCGCTGGTCTCGAGAACCTCGTCCCACGGCGTGTGCCCCGGCCCAACGTCTGTGGCATCCTTGCGGGCGGCGAACATCGGGGTCATCCCGAAGGCCGTGGCGATGCCCGCCACCGCCTGGCCGATGGCGCCGGAGCCGACGATGCCGATGCGGCTGCCATGCAGATCGCGGATCGGGTAGTCGAAGAAACAGAACTGCCCGGCGTCCTGCCAGCGGCCGCGCGCCACGGCGTCGCGGTAGCCCATGAGGCTTCGCCGCAGCGCCAGGATCAACGCGAAGGTGTGCTCGGGAACGGTATGGACGGCGTATCCGCGGATATTGGAAACGACGATGCCGCGCTCATGGCAGCATTCGATGTCGATGATGTCGGTGCCGGTGGCGGCCACGCCGATCATCTTGAGCCGCTGGGCGCACTCCAGCGTCTCGCGGCGCAACGGCGCCTTGTTGGTGATGACGATGTCGGCCTCGGCGATCCGCTCCGCCACCTGGTCCGGCGCGGTCCGGTCGTGTTCTGCCCAGCGGTGATCGAAGGCGGGACGGCGGAGCACGGTCTCGGGCGACAGCGTGTCGCGGTCAAGGAAAACGATGTTCAGGGTCATGACGGTGCGCTCGCAGCGTTTGAGTCTCGCTCACTTCATAAGCCAGCGGGGCGTCTGGCTAGCATAGCCTTCATAAGCCGCCCCGTAACGGGTTGCGAGCATTTGTTCTTCCACCTTTACCTGAGCCGTGACCGCCCACACCCCCACCACCAGGCAGACCAGCGTGAAAACCGTCGGCAGCGCCAGAAACAGCCCCACCTGCCCC
>CAKZLS010000175.1 GCA_937127205.1 uncultured Rhodospirillales bacterium | reverse complement strand
GTCGTGCTCTAAACTATTGATGTTTAGAGCAAGTAAATCCGATCAAGTGAGTCCACTTGAACGGATATTGCTCTAAGCGGGAGTAAAACGCCTATTCCACCAAATCCCAGTAGGGCCGGTCGCCGAACCGTTCGTAGAGGAACGCGACAAGCAATCGGATCCGGGCGGACAGGTGCCGGTTGGGCGGATAGAGCAGGGTCAGGTAGATGCTCGGTGCCTTGTAGTCCTGCAAAACCGTCACCAATCGGCCGGCTTGCAGTTCAGACCCAACAATGAATGTGGGCAGTTTTGTGATCCCCAGACCTTTGACCGCTGCTTCGCGCAGCACTTCTCCGTTGTTGGAACAAAAGACCCCGTTGACTTGGGTATCGACGACGCCCTCGGGACCGATCAGCCGCCAGGTCCTTCCGGTGGTTAGATGGCCATAGTGCAGGCACGGCGCGGCGCCCAGATCGGCCGGTGTCGTTGGCTCGCCAATCCGCTTCAACAAGTCCGGCGATGCGCAGATCACGCGTTTGGTCTCGACGATTTGATGATCGATTAGCGAGGACACGTCCGCCTCGGCGGCAATGCGCACGGTAACGTCGAAGCCCTCGGACACCGGATCCACGAACCGGTCGTTGAGGACGAGTTCAACGCTGATCTTCGGATAGCGCAGCATGAAATCGCTCAGTGCCGGGCCAAGGTGGAGGATGCCGAATGACATGGGCGCGTTGATATTCAGCTGCCCCCGGGGCTCGTCGCGATCCTCGCTGACGGCACACTCGGCCTCGGCGAGATCGCTGAGGATCGCCCGCGCGCGTTCGTAGAAGGCCTGACCGGACGGTGTCGCCGCCACCGCCCGGGTGGTGCGGTTCAGTAGCTGCACCCCGAGATGCTCCTCGAGGTTGATTACCGATTTGTTGACCTGCGAGCGCGACAACCCCAGCGCCCTTGCAGCGGCCGCGAAGCTGCCTTCCTCGACCACCTTGGTAAACGCGGTCAGGCTGGAGAATTTGTCCATGGAACTTCCACTGACTTGATTGTCCTTTTCGAGGAGACAGTATGTCCACCAAGCAGAATATTGTCCACCAATCCGGGCCACATCATATTACTGCTACGAAAAACATTAATTGGATACGGAGAGTCCCGATGATTGCCGTAAGGAAGTCCGATGAGCGGGGCACGACCCGGTTCGGCTGGCTGGATTCCAAGCATACCTTCTCGTTCGGTCACTATTACGATCCCGCGCACATGGGCGCCGGCCCGCTCCGCGTCATCAACGAGGACCGCGTCAAGCCGGGCGCCGGTTTCGACACCCACGGGCACCGCGATATGGAGATTATTTCCTACGTGCTCGACGGCGCGCTCGAGCATAAGGACTCCATCGGCACGGGAGCGGTGATCCGACCGGGCGAGCTCCAGCGCATGTCCGCGGGTACCGGAATCCGCCACTCCGAGTTCAACCATTCGAACACCGACCCGGTGCACTTTCTGCAGATTTGGATCCTCCCACGGGAGCAAGGGCTGATACCGAGCTACGAGCAAAAGGCGTTTAGCGGCGCCGAAAAGCAAGGTCGTCTGCGATTGGTCGGATCGCCCGACGGTCGCGACGGGTCTGTAACCGTTCACCAGGATGTCGATCTTTACGCAGGCACATTCGGCGTCGCGGATACTAAAGTTTTCGATCTTCGATCCGGCCGCCAAGCCTGGGTTCAAGTGACGCGCGGTGAGCTGGATATCGATGGTGAACGGCTTGCCGCCGGTGACGGCGCAGAGATCACAAACGTTGATTCCATCCGGTTTAGCGGCCACGACGACGGAGAAATCCTCGTCTTCGACATGGCGGCCTAACTCACCGAAAACTCGATGATCAGGAGACAATCATGACCAAGATCCTTGTTCTGTACTACTCCACCTACGGCCACATCGAAACCATGGCCGAGAACGTAGCCGCTGGTGCCCGCGAAGTCGAAGGCGCCAACGTCGTGGTCAAGCGTGTGCCCGAATTGGTGCCAGAGGACGTCGCCCGCAAGAACAACTTCAAGATCGATCAATCGGCGCCCGTCGCCGCGCCGCCGGAGCTGGCCGACTACGACGCCATCATCTTCGGCACCCCCACGCGGTTCGGCAACATGGCGTCGCAGATGCGGAACTTCCTCGATCAGACCGGCGGGATGTGGATGAACGGCAAGCTGATCGGCAAGGCGGGCTCGGTGTTCACGTCCACCGGAACGGGCGGCGGCAACGAAACCACCATCACGTCGTTCTGGAACACCCTTGCCCACCACGGCATGGTGATCGTCGGCCTACCGTATTCCAGTCCCGAGCTCACCGATATCTCGGCGGTTCGCGGCGGCTCACCCTACGGTGCCGGCACCATCGCCGGCGCCGACGGTTCGCGGACACCGAGCGATACCGAACTAAAGCTTGCCCGCGATCAAGGCCGCCACGTGGCCGGCATCGCCAAACGCCTGAGCGGGTAAAAGCCGCCCCGGCCATCGCGGAGATTGGGGCAGTCACGGCTGGCGGAACCAGCCGGGATCGCCCACCGCCCTCCCTCCTCATCGCTGTGAGGAGTCCCCCGACAAGTGACGGTGCTTTGGCTTGGCAAACATTAATGCATACGTCATAGTATGCATTAATGTTTGCTGGCGAGAATCGCCGAAGCAACGGGAGGATGGACTTGGCGCCCAATTCGGATCTTCGCATCGCCGTGCTGCCTGGCGACGGGATCGGGCTGGAAATCATGGATGCGTGCCGAGCCATTCTTGACGCGCTGGAGGGGCGGGTCGGCGGTTACACGTTGTGCTATACGCCCTATCGCGCCGGGGCCGCGTTGTTCTCCGAGACAGGCACCGACATCACCGACGAAGACTTCGATGCACTGGGCCACGCCGACGCCATCCTGCTGGGCGCCATCGGCGATCCTACCGTCCGCCACCCCAATGGCACCGAGATATCGCCGCACCTCCGGATCCGCACCGCCTTCAAGCTCTGCACGGGGCTGCGGCCGGCCAAGGCCTATCCCAACGCGCCGCGCCGGCTCCGCGACGAACGCGCCGCCGATATCGACCTGGTGGTGGTCCGCGAGTCTACGGAGGGCCTGTTCCATACCGCCCAGATCGGCGAAATCATCGACGATCTTGAGGCCACCGAGATCATGAAGATCACCCGGCCGGTCTGCGAGCAGCTGTTCGACGAAACCTTCGCGCTGGCCCGCCGGCGCAAGGCACAGGGCGGCAAGGGCAAGGTTACCTGCGTCGATAAGGCCAACGTGTTCAAGGCCATGGCCTTTTTCCGCAAGGTGTTCGACGAACGCGCCGCCCGCAACCCCGACATCGAGGTCGGCTACAACTACGTGGACGCCCAGGCGCTCGACCTGATCCGCCGGCCGTGGGAGTTCGACGTGCTGGTGATGGAGAACATGTTCGGCGACATCCTTTCCGACCTTACCGCCGCCCTGGTGGGTGGCATGGGCATGGCGCCCTGCGGCGAAATCGGCCGCGATCATGCCATGTTTCAGCCGGCTCACGGCAGCGCCCCGGATATCGCCGGCCAGGACAAGGCCAACCCCACGGCGATGATCCTGTCGGCCGCGATGATGCTGGAATGGCTCGGCGAGCGCCATGACATCGACGCCCTGAAGACCGCCGCCAAGGTCCTCGAAGCCGCCGTCTCCGAGGGCTTCGCGTCGGGCCGCGTGAATCCGAAGGAGTTCGGCGGCCCCCACGGCACCAAGGAAACAGCCCGCGCCGTCATCGACATCATTGGCGAAACCACCTAGCGTCTAGTGCGAGCCACGTACGGGAGGGACACGTCATATCGATTCTATTGGGCTGCATCGCCGACGACTTCACCGGCGGCACCGACCTTGCCGTGACGCTGGCGCGGGGCGGCATGCGCACGGTCCAGGTGATCGGCGTGCCCGAGGACGCCGCCGCCCTGCCCGACGCCGACGCCGTGGTGGTGGCGCTCAAGTCCCGCACCAGCGCCAAGTCCGACGCCATCACCCAGTCCATGAACAGCGCCAATGCGCTCCTCGATGCCGGCGCCCGGCAACTGTTCTTCAAGTACTGCTCCACCTTCGATTCCACCGACGCCGGTAATATCGGCCCGGTCGCCGAGGCGCTGCTGCTTCGCGTCGGCAACGCCTTCACCATCGCCTGCCCCGCCTTCCCCGCCAACGCCCGCACGGTGTACCAGGGCCATCTGTTCGTCGGCGATCAGTTACTCTCCGAAAGCCCGCTCAAGGACCACCCGCTGACCCCCATGCTGGATGCCAACCTGGTCCGCGTGCTCCAGCGCCAGACCCGCCTGCCCATCGGCCTGGTCCCCTACACCGACGTCGACCATGGGCCGCACGCCATTACCAGGGCCTTCGAGCGGGTCCGCGCCGAGGGCACCCGCATCGGTATCGTCGACGCTCTCACCGAGCGCCACCTCCGCGACATCGGCGCGGCCGCCGCGGACTTGCCGCTGATCACCGGCGGCTCCGGCATGGCTCTGGGCCTGCCCGACAACTTCCGCCGCCAGGGGCTGCTCACCACCACCGACCCGGTGGCCGACTTCCAAGCCCCCAAAGGCCGCGCCGCCATCCTCGCCGGCAGCTGCTCGGCCACCACCCGCGCCCAGATCGCCGCCGCCCGGACATCGGGTATACCAGCATTCGAAGTGGACCCGCTGGCCCTCGCCGACGGATCGCTGAGCGTCACCCACATCGCCGGCTGGGCGGCGACACAGGACACCGCCGCCCCCTTCCTCATCTACTCCAGCGCCGCCCCCGACGTGATCGAACGGGTCCAGGCCGAATTGGGCCGCGATGCCGCCGGTGCCCTGGTGGAGCAAACCCTCGCCAACGTCGCCCAGGCACTCGCCACCCAGGGCGTCGCCCGGCTGATCGTCGCCGGCGGCGAGACCTCGGGCGCAGTGGTCGGAACGCTCGGTATCCACGCCCTGGAGATCGGACCGGAGATCGACCCCGGCGTCCCCTGGACCCGCGCCCGCGGCGGCCTGCCGCTGGCCCTGGCGCTGAAATCCGGCAACTTCGGCGCGCCCGATTTCTTCATCAAGGCCTGGGAGCTGTTACCATGAGCCCCGAAACCAAAACCCGCGACACCATCTGTTTCATGGCCAAGTCGCTCTACGACCGCGGCCTCACCTTCGGCAGCACCGGCAACATCAGTGTCCGCCTCGACGACGGCGGCTGGCTGATGACCCCCACCAACGCCTCCATGGACAATCTCGACCCGGCCCGTCTCTCCCGCCTCGACGCCGCCGGCAACCTGATCGACGGCGCCCCGCCCACCAAGGAATCCTTCCTTCACACCACGCTCTACGACCGCCGCCCCGACGCCCGCGCCGTGGTCCACCTCCATTCCACCCACTCGGTGGCGGTCAGCGCGCTCGCCGAGGTGGACCCCGAAGACGTGCTGCCGCCTATCACCGCCTATTACATCATGCGCGTCGGCCGGCTGCCGCTGGTTCCTTACTTCCCCCCCGGCGACAAGGCCCTGGCGGACGCCGTCGGCCAGCTCGCCGGCAAGCACCACGCCGTGCTGCTCGCCAACCACGGCCCCGTGGTCGCCGGCACCAGCCTCGAGAACGCCGTCTACGCCACCGAGGAACTGGAGGAAACGGCCAAGCTCTACCTCATGCTCCGCGGCACCGCGCAGCGCCTGCTAACCCCCGGCCAGGTCGCCGATCTCCGCCAGCGCTTCGGCGGCTAATACCCCTAAGGACCCGCAAGCCTAACCCTCGCAGGAACCGCTCCCATGTACGTCGTCACCGTCACCTTCGAAGCCTACGCCGCCCACATCGACGCCTTCCGCGACGCCGTCCTTGCCCAAGCCCGCACCTCGCTGGACCGCGAACCCGAATGCCGCCGCTTCGACGTCTGCCTCGCCGCCGACCACCCCGGCCGGGTGTTTCTCTATGAGCTCTACGACACCCCCGCCGCCTTCCAGGCCCACCTGAAAAGCGACCACTTCAAATCCTTCAACGCCACCGTCACCCCCTGGGTGCGCAACAAGCACGTGGATACCTGGAACCTCTCCGACCCGGCGTCAGTGAGGAAGTAAGATGAGCAGTCCGAGGGGGCTTCCCCCTCGACCCCCATTCCCAGAGTCGCCGCCAAACCAGCCATCCAATTGGCTGGCAAGCGCAACTGCGCGCCCCCCCCAGCGGAGCGGAAAGGACACTGAGCAGCGAGGATAGCCAAGCGGACGGATGTCCGCGCCCGGCGTCTGAGGGAGTAAAGGTGAAACCAAGCTTGGGCTCGCCAAAACACCCAAATCCCACCTTGCCAGCCGCGTGCGGCAAGGTGGGGGTGGGGGGGTCCCAATCAAAAAGTCGATATCAACCCCTTGCACAGTAGAATTTTCGCTGAAATTCACCGAGAACGCTCGAAAATGGGTGGCCAATCGTTTGCGGATTGACACCCATGACCCCGGATCGCTAGACCCCCATCTCAATTCATCTTGGCGCAACAATTGCCGGGACTCGGCCGGTTGGTTCAACGCAATCCCAGTAAGGCTCCCACTTACCGGATATGTAACGTTTCGTCGGCCTATGCCGTGTAGGTCGTCATGCGACGAACCAGCAAAAAATCGGGCAACGAAAAACTGCTTGATGAGTCTGCAGATTCAAGAGTGCTGCCATGTCCGGAATGTGTCCCAACGCGAACGTCCGAGCGGCGCGACGGTGAGCTTGCTGTTCACCCTGACATGACATCAGCTGCAGCGTGACAATGAGGCGGCTCCTAGGACATTGAATGTGAGCGCCTGCCCCTAGAGACCAGATTCGATTCGGAGCTGGGCTGGCGTGACGCCGATTTCGCGTCGGAAGGTGGTCGTCATATGGCTTTGGGATGAGAAGCCGGTCGCATAGGCAATGTCGGCGATCGGATGCGCGGTCGTCCGCAGGAGGGAACGGGCGGCCTCGATCCGGCGGGCAAGCACATATTGGTGCGGCGGTTCGCCGACCTTGCGTTTGAAGGCCCGCCCGAATTGATGCGTAAGGACACCGGCGAGGCCGGCAAGCGTTTCGAGGGACAGGTTGGCGTCGAGGTTGGCGTCGACGTAGTCGAGAATTGAGTCCAGGACGCGGTCATTGAGGGTGGAACCCCGGCCCGTGGCGTGCTGCCGGGACGGTAGGCGCAGCATTTCCACGATCAGGGCAAAGCCCAGTGCCTGGAGGTAATCGCGAGACAAGGTGTCGGCCATCATGTGACGGCGGATGCGCTGCGCGATCTGTGTCGTGAACGGTTTCGGGCCGCCGATGATCACCCGGGGTTCGAGGAGATCCTGGGGAGTTTGCAGCGCGGCGGCGATATCGGGCTTCATGTCCTCGAACCGGAACGTGAAGGCGAGCACCTCGGGCGCCGCCGTGGATTCGCCGCGCAACGGAAAGTTGGCGGGCACGACGATGTATTCGTAGGGCCGTCGCTCGTAATGCCTGAGCCGGTCGCCCGCCAGCGAACTCGACCCCTCGTCGGTACTGAAGCTGATGGTCGCGAGGGTCTTCGCGAGCCGCACGTTGAAGCTACGCTCGCCCGCCGGCACCAACTCGACGGAGAACTTATCGAAACGAATACGCCGGCCCCACTCCGGCACACTGCCGCGCCGCGGAACGTTGAGGCCCATCTCCTGCTTGCTCATCACTGACCCCGGCAGCAGAAATGGTCGGAAAGCGATCTACGGCATTAGGTCGGGATTGAATACCGCGATTGTCAACGCCAAAGCGTCCGATTCTGAAAAGCGCGATGCTGAAAGACCCTCTGCGGCAAAACGGCGATCATCATCGGCGAACCAAGGCCTGAACCGATTTCAAACGGTGGCTCTTCAGCTTCAAGTCTTGAGAGATGGCAATCCGCAGGACCGAGTCGCCTCTCAACGGACCATGAGATCCGGAGACACGACCATGGCAACGCGCGAAACGCAACCGACCGCTACGCAAGTCCACATGCCGCTATGGGAATGTATCGATGCGAATGCTTCGGTGCTCGCCGCCACACGCCGAATGCAAGATGAGAATACTCACCATCTCGTTCTGCTCAAGAGCGGCCGGATTGTGGGCATCGTCAGCGACTGCGACCTCATCGTGCGGTGCGCGGCAGCGTATCGGCGACCTTCCAGTACGCACGTCTACGAAATTATGTCCGCCGCCATCTTCGGCGCATGCGGGGCGAAAAGCCTTCGGGCGGACACCGCGCAAACCATTCAACAACAAGACCGTCTGACCCGATCGGTTGCCGCTGGCGAAAATTGGGAGGATTCGCCGGCGGTCGGCTCTGGTCCCCTAGTCTGAGCTGGACCAGATCATCGACCCCTCCCCTCACCCAAGTGAAAGGAAGACTGACATGAATATCGTTCGTCAATCCCTCTCGGCCTTCGTCGTGATCACCGGCCTTTTCGCCGCTAGCGTCGCGGTCGCGGGGACCGAAACCAACGTCACCAGCGGCTTGACCACCAAGGGACCGGGCCTCGCGGTTCACGGCTACGATGTGGTCGCATACTTCGAAAAGGGCCAACCCGAGGTTGGTCGTGCCCAGTATTCGACGGTTTACAACGGCGCAACCTACCGCTTTTCCAGCGAAGAGACCCTCGACACATTCGAAGACAATCCGGAGAAATACGTGCCCCAGTACGGCGGCTACTGCGCCTATGGCGTGGCCGTCGGGGCCAAGTTCGACGGCGATCCGCGCCTTTGGCGGATCGTTGACGGCAAGCTCTATCTGAACCTGAACGAGGACATCCAGGCGACCTGGGAAAAGGACGTTCCTGGCTACATCAAGAAGGGTGATCGGAATTGGAAAAAGATCGCCAGCCGCACTCCCGAAGAACTGAGCTAGCCAATCGTGCTCGGAACGGCGGGCCCCCTCCGCCGTTCCGCAGCAACCCGGCGAGACGACAGGAAATTGTACTCACGTTCCGACGTCAGCCGTCAAACACAGTGCACGATTCTGAAAAGCAAGATGCTGAAAGACCTTCCGCCCCATTGCGACAATCATTGATCGTGTACCGAGCCTTCCGAAAAAAGGAGAAGAGCAATGCTCAATAGCGCCGTTACACAAGGAGCCCATCACATCGGCCTCACCGTTCCGCATCTGGCCGAAACCCGGGCTTTCTTCGTCGACACGTTGGGTTTCGACCCCGTCGGCGAGGTGCCAGACTACCCGGCCGTGTTTATGACCGACGGCACCACCATGATCACGCTGTGGCAGGCGACCGACCTGGCGAGTGCGATCCCGTTCGACCGCCGGAACAACGTCGGCCTGCACCATTTTGCGCTCCGGGTCGAGAACGCGGGCGTCCTGGAAAACCTGTACCACACGCTGGATACCACTAACGGCGTCGACATCGAATTCCCGCCGGAGCCGCTCGGCGGCGG
>CAKZLS010000174.1 GCA_937127205.1 uncultured Rhodospirillales bacterium | reverse complement strand
GAGGCGAATTGGGTAACAGAATGACGCTGCTTAGGGTGCTGTTCATTTGCCTTGTTGCCAGTTTGGGCTGGAGCTCCGCGGCATTGGCGGACTGGAAATATACTCAAACCGGAACCGGGTTTTCCGAAACGCCAACGGCTTTCGGGCTTTCAACGGCTGGGTTTCATGCCCTGCATTTGACCTGCCGGTCCGGCGACCCGGTCATCTACATCAATGGCTACCCGGCAAAGGCCGGAGAGGAGCGGCCGGATGAGCTCAAGATCTTGGTGGGCGGTCAGGCGTTCGACGTGCAGGTGACGCGCAGTCCGCCCGACGGTTTGTGGTACGGAGCGCCGGCTCCCGGCCTGATCGCCGCTCTCAAGCGGGGCCGGATCGCGCGTGTCCTTCCGGCCGGGAACAACTTCAGCGAGTTCTCGCTTCGAGGATCGTCAAAGACCATCGACCGGGCCCTCGCGGGATGCACGTGAGCCCGAAGCCCACGGTGTGGTGATTGGGTTTATCAGGGGCGAAAGGACAGTTGACTAAAGAGACTATTGTGCCGTGCCGTCGGCGGGCCAAGCGAAATCTCCGCCGCAATTAGCAGCGAGGGTCGGCGCTGCCTGCAAATGTTCACTCTCGTCCATGTCGCCGGCATAAACCGGGTACTCAACGGATGAGACCAGAAGTTATTGCGCCATGAGCATTGGTGATTGGTGATCGCGAGCGGCATTACCGATCTTCACGATAACTGGCAACGGGAACATGGAGCAGACCGATGCAAATCTCGGAAATCCCGATCCAGCAGAACGCCGCGGATATTGAACCCAAGGATACTGAAGATGGTGTCGGCACCACGGTGCGCCGTTGGTTCGCCGGCTGGAGTCCCGGCGATGCGCCTTGGAACGGTGAGGCCTTTCGCGGCGTGTTCAAGCCCGGCACCGGTGCGGTCCAGATCGTCGATGACATGGGCGGAGAGGTTGTCACCCTAGACAGCGTCGACGCCTATATCGAGACCTGGACGCCGTTCATGGCACCCTTCAAACATTGGGCCATCGCGCCGATCGGCCCGGTGCGCGCCCATGTCGCCGACGATCTCGCCGTCGTCACGTTCACCTTCGAGGTTGACGGCAAGGATGCCGAGGGCCGCCCGCTCCTGCCGAAGCCCGGTCAGCATGGCACGCTGGTGCTGCAACATACGACGGATGGTTGGCGTGTCATCCGCGAGCATCTGACGACCATAGCCCAGCCTCCAGGCGATTGAGGGAGGCGTCAGTCCGTGGCCCGACCCTCCAGGAACCCATCGATCAGGGCCCGCAGCGCCGGGCGCATGCGGTCGCGCCGCCAGAGGAGGCTCAGCGTCAGCGGCCCACCGAGACCCAGGAGGTGCGCGATTTGCTCGTGCGCAGAGAAGGCGACCGGGCGCTCGTTACCTTCGACATGGCCGGCGAGGCGGAATTGGAAACCGGTGAGACGCTCGGCGTCTGCAAGCACTTCACCCTCGTGTGGATCGATACCGGCGACGGCTGGCGGATCATGCACGAGCACATCTCGGACGGCCAACCGGCGCGCCAAGCCGAACGGTGAAGGCAGCGCTACTGATCCGCGGTTTGTCGGCGACTTGGCGCAGGGACGAAGGCACCGCGATGGGCGCCGCCTTCAATGTTTTGATAGGTTCCGAAAGGAAAGTACCCGAGTCGTTTGAATAGCAAATGACCGTGGCGCCGAAAAAGCAACTGCCGACGCCACGCGAGCCTTCCATTAACGACGCCTACCTTTGAGGTCGGAGACGGAAAAAAGCGAATCCCGCTTGTCGCCATAAACGGTCTGGCGGGGCAAAATCATGGAAGCGCGGCGCGATTTTACACTTCATCGCGTCAGTCTGTGACCACTTCGGCAAAACACCTTGCCAGATCGCGCGGTGCTCCAAGGTTCATCGCCCAAGCCACGAGTTCAGGTTTTTCCGACGGATCGGCATAACCACCCCATACCTCGCGAAACTGCTTCTCTCTATTGGCCGTTTGAAAAAACATCATGCCGTCGTCGGTGACCGGCGTGGAAATGTAGACGGCGCTCCAGTCGCCACTCTCCATAATCGCGCCGAACTTTAGCTGAGCGGTCTCGACCTTGTTGTTTAACGCGGAGGCGATGAGAGGGGCATATTCCTGCTTGCGCGCTTCCGTCACGTCAACCTTTACGCCGTCGCAGACACTGTTCGCGGCGAAAACAGGCGTTAGGGTTATTGCTATCCCCGCCAGACCCGCCAAGCCCGCCATGACGAGTTGGACACTTCGACGGCTAAGACCGTTGGCTCTCGACATGAGTGACTGTCCTTTTCCTGCTTCAATTTCCTTCGGCAAAAAACCAAATGCGCCCAGTGCATATCGACTTCCGTTCGGTCAGTCCGCGGACCGTGCATCCGACTATACCACTGAAGACCAGAGCACTTAAGGCTAGGGCCGGTGACAAAAAACGTCTTCGCCGCGTTTTCGATGGGTTCGGGTAGACAGCGGCAGGTATTGTTGAAGCAAACGCCAGCGGCCGAAGATCAAAAGCCCGGAGGACGAAAACAGCAAAGCCCGCTTGTCCCTGTAAACGGTCCGGCGGGAAACGCTCCGGCGGGGCAAGATCATGGAGCCGTGGAGCGATTTCCCGGTCATTTTCTACTGTGCGTGGGGTTGATATCGACTTTTCGATTACACCCCCCCACCCCTACCGGCTTGTTCGTGCCGAAACAGTGCACTTCCGTCGCTATCGCACGGAGCTTATAGATCAAAGTTCAGGAACAGTTTGCCGATGAGCCAGTCCTTGGTGCCGCCGGTAAGTTGTTTGGCGGCCTGCGCCGGGCGGGCGACGCCGCCGACGGCGGTTATCCGAAAACGCTTGTCGATGAACCACGTGGCGGTGACGTCCAGCTCATGGGCAAAGGACGACGCGGTTGCGCCCACGGCTTGGGCGTGGTCGAGCTCGAATTTATACAACTGAATGCCGGCCATGACATCGTCCAGAGGGCGCAGGTCGAAGCGTACGAGGTGGGTCTTGAGGTTGGTGTTCAACAGCACGTAGTGGCCGATGATCTCGCCCTGGAACCAGGTGCCCCAGTCGCTGCCGCCGTAGGCCAGCGGGTCGAACGCCTCGTTCTTGTTTTCGGTGTCGGGGTCGTCGCCGCTGAAATAAGCGTAGCGGTAGGAGAGCGACGGCTTGCCCCACCATTCGGTAACTTTGTACCCGGCCTGCAGCGCGTAGCCGAGCGCCTGGGCGCGGCTGCCGTTCTCTTCGTAGGCGACCTCGCCGTAGAACGACAGTCCGGGCAGCGACGACGGCAGCGGCGTGATATTGGCCCGGACGTTATAGATGTTGCCGCCCTCGCGGATGGGCAGGCCGTCGCCGTCGAACACATGGCCGAAGGTGGCGCCGAGGGTGCCGCCCAGGATGCCGGTGGTGTCGAGATCGTACTCGGCGTTGATGCCCCAGCCCTTGGCTTCGACGGTCATGCGGCGGTAGTCGTTTTCCGCCTCCGGATTGAGGTAGAAGCCCTCGATGGTGAGGGGGCCGACACCGACGCGGCCGACGCCGGCGAGCTGCCAGACCTGGCGGGGGTCGAACTGGAAGCCGACATTGTCGCGGCGGCGAAAGGTGCCGTCCCAGATCAGGAAACCGCTGCCGATCCGGTACTCCTGGCGGCCCACCGACAAATCGATGCTGTCGATGTCGAGCGAGGGAATGCCGGTCGGGATGCCTTGGTCGTAGCGCCAACCGACGAAGGCCTTTTCCATGTTGACGCTGTCGTTGGAGTTGTTGCCGCGGGGGTCTTCTTGTCGTTGGCCGGTATAGACGCCGGTCAGCGCGCCGTAGAGCTCGCCGCCAAGTACCTTGGCGGTGCCTGAGACGCC
>CAKZLS010000173.1 GCA_937127205.1 uncultured Rhodospirillales bacterium | reverse complement strand
CGGTCGTTAGTAATGACACTTTGTGATCGAGTTTCTCGCCTCCTCGGCAGGAGGAACCGCGCCGACGATGGGGACCCATCGTCAAGCGGTTTCGACACCCCGAGGATGCGAGAAACGCGACCCTTTGGGCGGCGTTTCGGGGCTTCCGGACGGCGTCGCGCGGCGCTGATGATGCTCCCGCATCACGGCGCACCACGCTCCTTGCCGGAAACCCCGAAACGCCGTCACAAGGGGTCATTACTAACGACCGTTGGTATTAGAGGTACGATGGTCCGCCGCCGCCGTCAGTCATACGTCAAGTCTCGCGCTTTGCCGCGGAAGATATAGTACGCCAGCGCGGTGTAGCCGAGGATGGCGGGAAGCACGAACAGCGTGCCGATGAGGATGATGAACAAGCTCTCGGGCGCGCTGGCTGCTTCGTAAATGGTCAGCTTGTCCGGGACCACGTAGGGGTAGAAGGAATAGGCCATGCCGGCGAAGGCCAGCGCGAACAGCGCGGTCGCGGCGGCGAACGGGCTCCAGGCGAAACCGTCCTTGGCCATCGGCAAACGCCTCAGCTTCCACCACAAAAAGCCCACCAGCGCGGCCGACAGGATCGGCAACGGCGAAAGATAGAGAAACGCCGGCAGCGAGAACCATTTGTCGAAAATGCGATCGCTGACCAGCGGCGATGCCAACGAGACCGCGGCCATCCCCAAGATAAGCCCCCAGATGCCGCCCTTGGCCCAGTCAACGGCTTTGCGTTGGAGGTCACCTTCGGCCTTCAGGATCAGCCAGGCCGCGCCGATAAAGCTGTATCCGACGGTAAGGAACACCGCCGTTATCAGAGCGAACAGAACGTTCCACACCGTCCAGCTCAATCCCATGACGTACATGCCCAACATAAAGCCCTGGGACAGCGACGCCATCATCGAGCCGGCGAAGAACGCCCAGTTCCAGGAGCGCTTGTGGGCGGCCGGCGCCTTGGCGCGGAATTCGAAGGAAACGCCGCGCAGAACCAGGCCGATCAGCAACACCGCTACCGGCAGGTAGAGCGCCGTCAGGATGACGCCGTGCGCCAGCGGAAACGCCACCAGCAGCAGACCGATGGCCAGCACCAGCCAAGTTTCGTTGGCGTCCCAGAACGGCCCGATAGAAGCAACCATGCGGTCTTTCTCGTCGGCCGTTGCCAGCGGCAGCAGCACGCCGACGCCGAGGTCGAAGCCGTCGAGTACCACGTAGATCAGGATGCTGAGACCCATGAGGAAGGCGAAGGCAAAAGGCAACCAAGTGCCAGGATCGCCGAACAGGTCCATGGTCACGCTCCTGATCGCGCGAAAGTGGCAGCGGCCGCATCGGCGGTGGCTTCGGGCGAGCGCGCCTCCTCGCCGATATCACCGGTCACTGTCTTGCGATGCGCCAGGTAGAAGATCACCCCTACATAAATGAGGGTCAGCACGACGTAGACGGCGAGGTATGCCAGTAATGTGGTCATCACCATGGGTGCGGGCACGTCAGCCACGGCGGCGCTCGTTGTAAGCACGTCCTGCACCAACCACGGCTGGCGCCCCATCTCGGTGGTGTACCAACCGGCCAGCGTCGCCACCCAGCCCGAGAACGTCATCGCCACCAAAGCGTAGAGCATGGGATTGGGCAGACTCCAAACGCCCATCCGGCGCCGCATCATAAATGCAACGGCGCCCCACGACAGCGCCAGCATAACCAAGCCCACGCCGACCATCACGCGGAAGGACCAGAACACCGCCGGCACGTTGGGGTGGAGTATGGTTCCGTCTTCCATGACGAAATCGTTCAGGCCGGGCACGACGCCATCCCACGAGTGGGTCAAGATCAGCGAGGCACCGCCCGGGATGGCGATTTCCATATGGTTCTCGCGCGCCTGCTGGTCGGGGATCGCGAACAGTAAAAGCGGGACGTTGGGCCCGGTCTCCCAGTTGCCCTCCATGGCTGCCACCTTCTGTGGTTGGTGCTTCAGCGTATTGAGCCCATGCAGGTCACCGGCGAAGATCTGGACCGGGATTAGAACCGCCGCCACAATAATGCCGAACGACAGGGTGGCGCGCACGTCCGACGTCCAGTCGCCCCGCAGCCACCGGTAGGCGGATACCCCGGCGATTAGGAAGGCCACCGTCAGCCCGCTGGCCAGCAGCATATGCACCAGGCGGTAGGGCATCGAGGGGTTGAACACGATGGCCAGCCAATCGGTAGCGTGGACCACACCGTCGATCATCTCGAAACCCGCCGGCGTGTGCATCCAGCTGTTCAATACAAGGATCCAGAACGCCGACATGGTGGTGCCGAAAGCCACCAAGAACGTGGCGAGCGTGTGCATCCAGCCCGGCACCCGGCGGAAGCCGAACAGCATAATCCCGAGGAAAACCGCCTCGAGGAAAAACGCGGTTAGGATCTCATAGGCCAGCAACGGGCCAGCGATATTCCCCACTGTCTCCATGAAGCCCGGCCAGTTGGTTCCGAACTGGAAGGACATGGTGATCCCGCTGACCACGCCCATCGCAAACGTCAGCGCGAAGATCTTAACCCAGAAGAAATAGGCGTCCATCCAGCGCTCGTCCTGGGTCCAGGCGAATCGCAGCTTGAAGAACAAAAGCACCCAGCCGAGCGCGATGGTTATGGTGGGAAACAGGATGTGGAACGAAATGTTGGCGCCGAATTGAATGCGCGACAGCAGAAGGGTTTCCATCAACTCGTTTCCTCTTTCGATTTCGAACCCTTGCCGAGCGACACCACCCGACCGGTGGTCGCTGCGAATTTCCTCAACGTCGAGCCCATTTTCAGCAGCGCGACCAGCCGCTCTGTCTCCATGCGGTTCATTTCCTCATAAAAACCGGTCAGGGTTTCGATCATCTCGCGTAATTGGCCGATGCGGCCCAGTGCATAGGTTTCGGCCCCTTCGGGCGCCTGCATTTCCAACTCGCGCAGTTTGGTCAATGTAGGGTCGATCTCCCTCTTCTTACGCTCGGCGATTAATGTTCGGACGATCTGCCACTGGTCGTCGAGGGTGGCGAAATGGTCGCGCCGATCGCCTTCCAGATCCCGCCGACGCACCAAGCCCCAGCCCTGCAGCTCTTTCAAGCCCATGGACACATTGGACCGTGAGAACCCCAGCGCCGCGCAAATGTCGTCGGCGCACAGCGGCCGCTCCGACAGGAACAGCAAGGCGTAGATTTGGCCGACGGTCCGGTTGATGCCCCATCGCGACCCCATTTCGCCGAAGTGGAGAATGAATTCCCGCTGTATGTGCGACGGCATGTTGCGACTTTCTCTTATTTCAGAAATTTCTGAAATAAACATAGGGCGCGGCTCGGCCGGTTCAACGTATATGCCGTGCCGGCGGGGTTTATCGTTGACGCGCGCATCGCTTTTCAGTTTGCTTCATCGACATTCAGAGGCACGGAACGATGACCGAACTGACTTGGTACACGGCAGACGACTTGGCAAAAAATGTGTCCCAGGTGGTGCTCGAAGCGAATGAGCCCCGCCCCGTGAGTTCCAAGTTCGGGGTGCTGAAATTGGATGCCGCGTACCAGACCCTGATGACCAATTTCTGGTCCACCGGGTTTTTCCGGCTGGACGGCGATCCCGGCCCCTACCTCCTTGTTCGCGCGGACGGGCGGACGACGGCGTTGAAGGGTCAGCCGTTTCGTGTTGCCTTCAGCTTTTACCGGTTGGCGGCCGGCGGTCTGATCGGCGTTTTTGTCGATTTCCCCAAGCCGCGCAGGCCCGACGGGACCGCCCCGCCCCATGCGCTGTTCGAGACCATCCGCGGCATCGATCTGGACGACGAACGCCAACGCATCGGCGATGCCATCAACGGGACCAAGCTGCATATGTGTTTTGGCGAGGGCGAAGGACCGGCAGAGGGTCTCGCCAGCGGACTATGGACCGACCATCATATCGACGCGCTCTACGACGTGCTGGTGGACCTTGATGGACCATGCCGGGACGCCCTCAAACGAGCATGGACGTCGCTGCTGGACTACCACGACACCCTCCCCGCCGAGAGCCGCGACTTCCAGGCTAGCGTCCGCCAGATGCAATCTGAAAACCCGTTGAGCCGCAGCCCGGTGCTCGATCGCCCTTAAAGCGCTTCTAGCGGGCGACCCCGGACACCGCCGGCCTATCCTGCGCCTTGTCGAGAGCGGCACCCAGGAGCCGCGCCAGGATCTTGACGTTGTCGCCACGGGTCATGGTGAAGTGACTGCCGGGCGAGCGATGAATCACCACCTCCGAGGCTAGGCGGTTCCAGCCGAGAGTGTCATCGGGAAATCCATGCGTTTCCGCCGATGCGCGTTCGGCTCGAAACAAGGTGACGGTCCCATCGTAGCGGTCCGGGCGGTAGCGCCGACGGGCGGAGTCGTGAATACCGGTCAGGTGAATGGAGCGCCGGATGCCGGGCTGTCGCATCATCAGCAGTCGTGAATTCCG
>CAKZLS010000172.1 GCA_937127205.1 uncultured Rhodospirillales bacterium | reverse complement strand
TTCCAGCGCGAGGGTCGCCGCGATCGCCGGCGGCAGCGCTTCATTGGTCTGCTGAAAGAGAAGCACGATCGCGAGGGTCATGGCCTTGGCGGTGTCGGCGCCGTGCAACCCGTGGGTTCGGGCGATGGCTTCGATGCCGCCGCGCAGGCGCGGGCAGGCGCTGGGCGACCATTCGTGCGGATAGTGCCGCTCCGGAACGCTGAGCGGCGGGAACGGCGCGCCGCCCACGGCACCGGTGACCCGCGTCCAAACCTCCGCCGGCTGCGGCAACTCGGCCTCCTGGGCCCCCGCCTTCAAAGCACCATAGCGCAACAGGTACCACAGGCCGGGCTCGTCTTTAGCGGGGTTCCCGAAAATCAGGCTGCTGGCCCTCACGCTGGCGACCCAGCCGCGCTCCGGCAACGCGGGCTCCACGCCGCGCAGCGCAAACTCACCGGCAAGCGCGGCGGCGGCGGCGATGACAGTCTCGGCGTGAACACCGCGCGCATTTTGGTAGCTGTCGATCAGATACGTGGCAATGTCGTTGCTGGCGCCGGAGAGGGCCGGTGTCATCATGGACGATTCCTGTTTGAAAGGTTGGACAAAAGCTCGGGAGAGCATAAGTTAAAAGACAACTATAGGTAGTGTATATGGGACGCTGAACTAAAGTCAAACGGGCAATATGCGGGCAAATTGCTGAGAAATTGTTTACATTGGTACTTCGCGGAGGTTCGCATGACGTATGTGGCGGGATGGTGGACGTGGGATCCCGACGGACGGGCGCTGGTCAACCGGGCGACCGGGGAGCGGGCGAGTCTCCGGGGGGCGGTCAGCGCCGAGGATGCGGGTGCGCCCGGCTCCTGGCTGCGGTTTGATTACGAGCATTCGGAACTTCGATATCCCCTCGTCGAGGCCGATCCTCCCGTCAGGGGCAACAATCCGAACACACTCGATTTGCGTCTTGACCACGTTCGCTCCGCGCGGTTGTGGCCGAACCAAAGGTATTGGGGACGGTACCCTTTCCGCTAGGAAAGCGCGTACCAGGTTCCCCGGCCCGCGCCGTGGCGGACGAGATGTCCGTTTTCCGTCAATGCCTTGATGTGATCCTTGATGGTGTTTCGGCTCGCGCCGGTCAGCGTTGCCGCGCTTGCGACCGTCAGCCGGCCGCGCTCGCGGGTCAGTTCGAGAATGCTGACCGACAATTCAGGCATTTCGCCAAGCACCAGGCGTTCGCGCTCGATCCGCTCGCTCAGTCGGTCCTTCTGCCGGCGCAGCGCTTCGAGGAAAAACACCACCCACGGCTGCCAGTCCGGGCGGGCCGTTCTGATGGTTCCTTGGGTCTGGCGGAGCGCCAGATAGTAGGCGTCCTTGCCGTGCTCGATGATGCTCTCGAGGGAACTGTAGGGCACGTAGGCATATCCGGCTTGGAGCAGGAGCAATGCGGTCAGAATACGCGATAGGCGCCCATTGCCATCCTGGAACGGGTGGATCTCCAGGAAGACAACGACGAACAGTGCGATCACCAGAAGCGGATGGAGCGTCCTGTCGTGAAGGGTGGCGCGGGACCACCGCAGCAGTTCGGCCATGAGGCGCGGCGTGTGGAACGGCGAGGCCGTTTCGAACACCACGCCGAGGCTTTCGCCGCCGGGGCCGAACGCTTCGACGCTGTTGGACACGGTCTTGTATGCGCCGCGATGGTGTTGGTCCTTGTCCGAATATTTCAGGAGATCGCGATGAAGTTGGCGGATGTGGTTCTCGGTGAGCGGGATGTCCGCCCAGTGCGCGAATACCGTTTCCATCGTATCCGCGTATCCGGCCACTTCCTGTTCGTCGCGGCCACTGAACGATGCCATCTCAAGATTGGACAGCAGCCGTTCCACGTCGCGGTCGGTGAGCTTCGCGCCCTCGATACGGGTGGATGAGCCGATGCTCTCGATGGTCGCCACCCGCCGAAGGCCGGCCAGACGCTCGGGCGCGATCCGTCCGATGGCGCGCCACGCGCCCTTGAACTCGTCGATCCCCGCGATCAGTGTCAGAATTTCCGGCGTGATCTTCAGCGTTGATGTATTGACGGAGACATCCATTTTCCCATCCGTTTCCATCCAATTGACCATGGCACGGCACCCTCCGTTTGTCCATCCATTGTCATCCGATTGAAGCTATTGGAGAAATTTAAGGACGCTTCTCTTTTGGCGAGCAGCGAAGGAGCGCAGATCGTAACCATGCGCTGCGCGCGGGCGGCAGCGCTTCATCGGTCTATTGAAAGAGGAAAACAACCACGAGAGTGATGGCCGTGACGCTGTCTGCGCCGCACAGCCCATGGATGACCCTTATACCAACTTGCATTGATAGTAACCCCTTGTGATCGCGTTTCCCGCCTCCT
>CAKZLS010000171.1 GCA_937127205.1 uncultured Rhodospirillales bacterium | reverse complement strand
TGCCGGAAACCCCGAAACGCCGTCACAAGGGGTCATTACTAACGACCGTTGGTATAATCGGCGAGGTGACCGCCCGTAATCGCCATACGCTTATCTGAGTTGCTGGCGATAAAAGTCCAGAGTTCGGGACCAAGCCAGCCGGGCATCTTTGCCGTCGTAGTTTTTGTTGGCGGGATTGGCGAAACCATGGTCGGCGTCGTACCAATAGACCTCGTAAGGCTTGCCGGCCTCGGTCATTGCCTTTTCGAACGACGAAACCATCTCCGTGTTGATCCACTGGTCCCGCTCGGCGAAATGGCCGAGCACCGGCCCTTTGAGGCGGGCCAGCTGCGGAGCGGGGCGGTTGACCTTGCCGTAGTAGATCACGGTGGCGTCCACCGACGAAGCAATGGACGCATTAAGAGCCCAGCCGCCGCCAAATCCCCAGCCGACCGTTCCCACCTTGCCGGTGGCCTCGGGACGATTCTTGATCGCGCCGATCCACGACATCACCGTATCCGTAGCTTGAGACGGGTCGATTTCTTCGAGGAATCTCTGGGCTTCCCCGGGGTCGCCGGTCGCTTGGCCGTTGTAGAGATCAATGGCCAGCGCCATGTAGCCCCGGCGGCCCAAGTCGGCGGTCGCCGACATAATTTGATCGTTCAATCCCCACCACTCATGAATGAGCATGACCGCCGGTGCCGGCGTTCTCGATGGCATAGCGAGGGCGGCATCGACTTTTTGACCGCCCGCGGTCTGCATGGAGACCTGTTGCAGCGACCGCCCAGCGGCGCGTGCCAGAACGGGGTCGGCCAGTACGGCAGCCAACGGCACCCCTGCGGCCATTCCCTTGACGATCTGACGGCGGCTCAACGCGAACGACATAACAATCGCCCTTTCTCTCGGAAAATCGGATACTTATGGACAATTAGCCACCGTTACCCCATCGGAAAGGCTTGTAAAGGCGATATTATGTTGAGTTGCTTTCTGAGTCCGTTGTTTTTCCTCTGGCGTATTACGTTCCCTCCCCGCCGGCGGTTGGTCCGTGTGTACCTGAATCACGCCGTTCTGCTTGTCTTGGGCATGATCTTCCTGGCGAACCCGGCCGCTGCGGCGGCGGCGCCGGATGCGTCCGCCATCAACGTGAAGGCCACGACCGTTCCGCTGGATTCGGCCGACTGGAGCGCGGAGATCGCCGGTCAGTTGCGCTATCGCGGCGGGGTTCATCTGACGTCTCCGAACGAGCGATTCGGCGGTCTCTCGGGCCTGATCGTCTCGGCCGACGGGCAGCAATTCACCGCCGTGTCCGACGGCGGCACATGGACCAGTGGCGCGCTGACTTATGATGCGGACGGCAACCTCTCGGGTGTTGCCGACGTAACCATAGAACCCATACGCGGCGCCGACGGAAGGCCTCTTAAGGGCGCACGCGGGGATGCCGAGTCCCTAGCTTTCGCGGCAAATGACGAATTGGTGGTCGCATTCGAACGCGATCCGAAGCTGCTGGCGTATCTCAATGGCCGAGACCGGCCGGTTGTGCTGGACCCACCGGATGGAATCGATCGTGCACCCGGCAACCGGGGAATGGAAGCAATGACACGGTTGTCCGACGGCCGGCTGCTTATCGTTGCGGAATACGACGAAGAGCCAGGAAAATTCGCCGGCTGGATCGGTAATGACGGCAGCTGGTCGCGGGTAACATATTTGTGCGATCAGGGTTACGTACCCACAGGAGCAACCACGCTGGCGAACGGGGACGTGGTGTTCGTCGAACGCCGCTTTCCGCTGCTCAGCATCCGCGTGCGGCAAGTCCCGGCGGCGGCGATCAAACCGGGTGCCGAGATCGAGGCGGAAGAACTCGCGCGGCTCGAAGGATCGCGGTCTTTCGACAACATGGAGGGCATCGCAATGCGGCAGGGCCCCGGCGGCGAAACCCTCATCTACCTGGTGTCCGACGACAACTTCCGAAGCTTTCAACGCACGCTTCTGATGATGTTCGAACTGCAACGGTAGCGGACGACTATTCAGCCTTATCCCACTGGGCCAGCCGTATCCCACTGGGCACGCCGGCAGCTTCTGAAACAACAGATAGTCTCCGGTGCGGCGGCCCTGTTCATGAAGAGGATTGCCGAGGGCCAGTTGCCCGGGCTCCTGATCCATGCCGTTTCGCCACCCCGCCGTTTCTCTCCGCCGAAAGTGACCGCTTTCGTCGATTACATCGCGGCCGAATTTCAGTTAGACCCCCATGTGTCGGAGCGGAGAAATCTTGATTTTGACACATTGTGATGATGTACGCGTCCGGCGGGAGAGGAAAAGCAGATGAACCTGGATGAGTTGCTGTTCGCCGTGATTGTGGTGCTTGGCGTCAGCATCATCTTCGTATCCATCTCCCGGTGGCTTAAGCTGGGCTCCATTCTCGGCCTGCTCTGCGCCGGAGTGGCGCTCGGCCCCCATTCGCCGGGAATCGTACTGACGACCCACGTGGACGAACTTCTCGGTGTCGCCGAGCTGGGCGTCGTGCTGTTCATGTTTACCATTGGCCTGGAAATGCAGCCGAGCAAGCTGTGGTCCATGCGGCGCTTGCTGCTGGGCCTCGGCTCCCTGCAAATCCTGGTGACGGGCGCGATCATCGCCGCGGCCCTGTTCGCGGTCACCGCCATATCGATGAACGCCGCGATCATTGTCGGGATCGGCCTGGCGCTCTCGTCCACGGCCATCGTCATGCAGACCCTCGAGGAAAAGGGGGAAGTGGCAAGCGAACACGGCAAGGCGGCGTTCGCGGTGCTGCTCATGCAAGACCTGGCGGCGGTGCCGTTACTGATCGCCATCCCTTTGCTCTCGGCGGTGGCTGCGGCCAAGCCGGACTTGCCGCTGTGGGAACTGGTCGCGGCCGCAGCCGGCGCGCTGGCCGCCGTCATCGTCGTCGGACGGTATCTGCTGCCGATGGCGCTCGCCTGGAGCGCGCGCGCCGGTTCGACGGCGGCCCTTGGCGTGATCGTGCTGGTCGCCGTCCTGGCAGCGGCGCTGATTATGGAGAAAACCGGTCTATCCATGGCCATGGGCGCCTTCGTGCTCGGCATGATGCTGGCGGCATCCGACTTCCGCCATCAGGTGGAAGTCAGCGTGTCGCCGCTGAAGCGGGTTCTCATGGGCCTGTTTTTCGTGGCGGTGGGCATGTCGATCAATTTCGCCGTCTTGGTCGAGTTGGGACCGATCCTGCTGGCCATTGTCGCCTTCATCGTGGTCATCAAGGTCGTGGTGATGGCGCTGCTGGCTCTGATATTCGGAATTGCCCGCGCCGACAGTCTGCGCGCGGCGTTTCTGCTCGCGCAATGCGGCGAATTCGGGTTCGTCGTCTTCGCCGTGGCCCACACCGATGGACTGTTGACCGATCACGACTTTGCCATCGTCCTTGTCGTCATTTCCCTATCCATGGCCTTGACCCCGCTGCTGGTGAAGCTTGGCCACGGACTGGCCGGCCGCTTCACCGCTAAACCCGTACGGCTCAAGGAACTGAGCGAGGAAATGGAAAACCACGTGGTGGTAGCCGGATACGGCCGAACAGGCCGGCTTATGTGCCGGATGCTGGAGAGTACGGACACGCCCTACATCGCCTTTGACCTCGACCCGAAGGGCATCGCCGCGGCCAAAACCCGGGGACATAACGTCCACTATGGCGATGTCACGGATCCGGAAATGCAGGGCGCGGCGGCCTTCGCCAGGGCCCGAGCCGTGGTGGTCACGCTGGAGGATATGCAGGCGGCCGCGCGTCTGGTCGAGGAGCTCGTCAACTTCTATCCGCACCTGCCCATCCACATGGCCACGCCCGATCTGGCCACCCGCGACGCCATGCGCGCCCGCGGCGCCACCAAGGCCTTCTGCAATATGGTGGAGGGTAATCTGTTCCTGGGCGGATCCGTCTTGAGTACGGCGGGAGTGGTCCAGGAAGACATCGAACAGCTGATCGAAGACTTCAGACGCGACGATTACGCCCTGCTTCGCGGTATGTCCGTGGAGAATGGCGCCGCGGTGAACAGATCAAGCGGCGACCTCGTAAATGCGGACCCGATGCAGGATCAGGCCGGACCCGTTCAGTCCGGCCCGTAGTCTCTGCTTTCGATCAAACTGGCGTCGCCGACCCTGTCGCGCCATTGGCCGCGCTGATCAGCGCCTTTACGGAGGCGGTGGCCACATCGGTGTCGATGCCCACTCCGAATACGCGGGCGTCGTCGGGCGTGCGGCATTCCACGTAGCAAGCGGCTTGGGCGCCGGCACCGCGGTCGAGCGCGTGCTCATGATAATCCATGACCTCGAGTTCCAGCCCGAAGCCGGCCTTAAGGGCATCGAGCGCGCTCGAGATCAGGCCGTTGCCGCGCCCGCCGATGGACCGCGTCTCGCCGTCGACAACGATCCGGCCGGCGAACGCGCGGTCGTGTCCGGGCCGTCGGGGGCCGGGCGAGTCATATTCGATCAGACCGAAGCGCTGCGTCCCATTAAGGCAATATGCCTTCTCGAAGGCCGACCAGATGTCCTCGGCGGTCAACTCCCGGCCGGTTTCGTCGGCCAGGGCCTGCACGACGCGGCTGAAGTCCGCCTGCAGGGAGCGCGGCAGTTGCAGCCCTTTGTCCTGTTCCAGGACCCAGGCGATGCCGCCCTTGCCCGACTGGCTGTTGACCCGGATCACCGCCTCGTAAGAACACCCCAGATCAGCGGGGTCGATGGGCAGATAGGGCACGTCCCAGCGTTCGTCGTTGCGCCGGTCCTGAGCGGCGAAGCCTTTTTTGATGGCATCCTGGTGCGACCCCGAAAAGGCGCTGAAAACCAGGTCGCCGGCATAGGGGTGGCGCGGGTGTACCGGGATCTGGTTGCAGTATTCCACCGTCCGGACGACGTCCTGGATATCGGAGAAATCGAGCTTGGGATCGACGCCCTGGGAGTAGAGGTTCAGCGCCAAGGTCACCAAATCGACATTGCCGGTGCGCTCGCCGTTGCCGAACAGGCAGCCCTCCACCCGGTCGGCGCCGGCCATCACCGCAAGCTCGGCGGCCGCGACCCCGGTGCCCCGATCGTTGTGCGGATGTACGCTGATGATTACCGAGTCACGGCGCGAGATATGCCGCGAGAACCATTCGATCTGGTCGGCGAAGACGTTGGGGCTGGCCGCTTCCACGGTCGCCGGCAGATTGAGAATCACCGGCCGCTCGGGGGTCGGTTGCCAGACGTCGAGCACGGCCTCGCAAACCTCCAGCGAAAAGTCGAGTTCGGCCGTGCTGAAGGTTTCCGGCGAATACTGGAACGCCCAGCGGGTGTCCGGTTGCTTCAAGCTCTCCGCCAGAATGACTTCGGCGCCGGTCACCGCGATGTTCTTGATCTCCGGCCGGTCCATTTGGAACACCACCTGGCGGAAAATCGGCGAAAGGGCGTTGTAGAGGTGGACGCAAGCCCAGCGCGCGCCCCGCAAGGACTCGAAGCTGCGCTCGATCAAATCGCGGCGCGACTGGGTCAGCACCTGGATGCGGACATCGTCGGGCACCCGGCCCTCGGTCACCAGTTGGTGGATGAAGTCGAATTCGGTCTGCGAGGCGGCGGGAAAGCCCACCTCGATCTCCTTGAATCCCGCTTTGACCAGAAGATCGAAAAAGCGCCGCTTCTTCTCGCCGTCCATGGGATCCATTAGCGACTGGTTGCCGTCTCGAAGGTCGGTGGACAACCAACGCGGCGGCGCGGTGATGGTTCGCGTCGGCCATTGCCGGTCGGGCAGGTCGATGGGTTTGAAAGGTTGATATTTGACTTCGGGGTTACGCAACATGGTCTGCGGCTCCGCTTGCGAATAAATGTGGAGATAAGGCGAATACGGCCAAGCACCGGCCGCCGGGTAACCGTCAGGCCCGGCGGCCGCCCATAAGTCGCAGGCAACGCAGGCCCGGAGCGGGCGGCACGCAGCAATATGCGGAGAAAACGGCGAATAAATTAATAGTCATGACGACCCTGACAGCAAGCAAACCTTAAACGACAAACACCATGCCGACCTTCTTCAGAAGGCCGGGCCGGTAAGTCGTAACATCGGTGTCAGGGTCCTTTTCATGCCGAAACATTATCCAATACCGGCGCCAAGTGTCAAACGGTTTGGCGCCGGCGCCAAACCG
>CAKZLS010000170.1 GCA_937127205.1 uncultured Rhodospirillales bacterium | reverse complement strand
AAGTAAATCCGATCAAGTGATTCCACTTGATCGAATATTGCTCAAGGACGGCTCTCTCGCCGCTTGCCACCCGCTTGTGCTGATCGCTGCCCCTTAGATTAGGCTTGGTCGCCGATTTGTCCAGCGTTGCGCGAGGTCAGAGGCCGCAATCCTTAGAGCGAATGGTGCGGTGCTAGTGGCACGTGTATAACATCGTGTCTAACATATGGTACCCATACGACGATCTTCCGATGTCCCTGGTTAGGCGGAACACGATCCGCCACCGAGCACGCAGAACTGGGCACAGAAGGGATGATTGAGTTTAATTGATCCGGTGGCGTCGGTGAGGTTGGGGCCTATTTCGAACTGGCGGTCGTTGGGAAGCAGAGTGCACGGCACGACCACCGGCGCATCGGCATTGCGGCGCTTGAGGACCATACGCGACGAAGCGCACATCATGTCCGCAGGATTGACACCCAATATCCCCCAGCAATGTACTGTGATCTCGGGAACCTGCGAGCTGTGGTCCATCTCCGGAAAGAGCACTAGCGCGGCGTGGTCGCCGGCATCCACGGCAATGCCTTCGGAAGCAAATAATTCCGCATAGCCGGCGCGCAGTTCGGCTTCTGTCTCGTCCCAAACGGTCCGCCCGGCCACGTGAACATTGAAACCGTTGGCGGCCAGCCACCGCAAGCCCTCGATCATGGGTCCCCAGGCGCGCTCACCGCGCAGATCCTCATGCTTCTCTCGCGCGTAATGGTCAATGGAGACGCGCAGCGCCAACGCACCGCCGTATGCCCGTTTTAGCGCCAATAACCCTTTCTGATGGTGCTGCATGGGCTTCATGGCATTGGTCAGGACCAGAGCGCGGTAGCCCCGTCCGAGCACATCACCCAGCATTGCCGGCAGGTCATGGTTCATGAAAGGCTCGCCGCCGGTAAATCCGACTTCCTCCACGCCCAGACTCTCGGCGTCGGCTTCGTCGAGGTACGCTCTAACCTCGGCGGCGCTGATGTAAGCGAGGCGATCGTTGGTGGGGCTGGATTCGATATAGCAATTGTCGCATGTGATGTTGCACAGGCTGCCGGTATTGAACCAAAGCGTCTTTAGCCCGACGAGAGAAACCGATGCCCTCGGCTCTCCCTTGGCGGTCACGTAAGGGTCGCTGAACGGCGCGACGTCCGACTCTTGAGCCAAGAACATGTTCGTATCCGGAGCCATGCGTAACCTCGCTTTGATGTGCCGAAGGGTCGACTATGCCCCCTAGCTAAAGAACCGGACACGCAATGCCAAGTGACATCGGCATAACATGATCGTGAGCGGGGCCGACACCAGGGGCCTCCGCTTGCGCTGAATACCGTGACGGACTATACAGATTGGGAGTTCCTCTTGCGCGGGCGGGCGTGGTTCAATGGCAGAACGAAAGCTTCCCAAGCTTTAGACGAGGGTTCGATTCCCTTCGCCCGCTCCATTCTCACGGATCATTTCGCTCATCGCTCCCGGAGGTCGGTTGATCGACTTCCTTGAGCCTAGATTTGCTGCCAAGTGAGACAATCCACAGTCCGACAAAGATGATGACCGTGCCGCCGATCCAAAACGGCGCCCGTTCGGCGAATGCGAACTGATCGGCAATGGACTTGGCAATGATTGCTCCGGTCATGGAAACTGCCGCCCCGAGCACCCAGTAAACCACCCGGGGCAGGCGTTTCCAGAACTGAGGCGGACGCTCCGGATCCGGCAACGATTAGAACGCGCCGGCACCAGAGGCGCGCACCATCGAGATCAACACGGAGGCGAAAATCGCCGAGGTGATAACGCCGGAAATATTGCATCCAAGCGCGTGCGGCAGGATGATCGAGTTCGGATTGACCTCGGTCACGCACTTCTGCGCCACTTTGGCGCAGGTGGGCACGCAGCTCACCGCCGCGACGCCGATGACGGGGTTGTACTTTTTGCCCGACAGGAAGTAGAGCACGTAGCCGCCCAGGATGCCGCCGATCGCCGAAAAGGTCAGCGCGGTGATGCCGATGACCAGCAAGATGAACACCTCGGGCTTGAGGATGGTGCTGGCTTCGCAAAGGACGCCGAGCAGCAGGCCGAGGAACAGCGTGGCGGTATAGAGGATAGGTCCGGACACGATCTCCTTGTAGTGGTTCAGGCCGCTTTCGCGGATGATCACGCCCAGGAACAGCGACATGAACAGCGGCGCCGCCACCGGGAACAACAGCGAAAGCGAAAGACAGGCCACAACCGCAAACACGATTTTCTCGTCCGACGTGATCTCGCGTAGGTTTTCGGTAGGCATCTGAATGCCGCGGATGTGCTTCGGCACCATCAATTTGACCAGGAACGGGTAGCCGCCGTAAGTCAGCCCCAGGTAGAGGTAGGCGACCACGGTGATCGGGACGAACAGCTCCGGCGACAGCAGCAACGCCGCAAACAGGATCATCGGCCCATCGGCGCCGCCGATGGTCGCGGTCGCGGCGGCATCAGCGAGCGGCAGGCCCATCCAAATCGCCATCGGCAGCGCGATCAGGGTCCCCAACTCGCCGCAGATCGCAAGGAACATGCTGCGGAACGGCCGCGCCATGACGAACCCAACATCAAGCAGCGTGCCAATTCCCAGCAACACCATGCACGCGATCAAACCATTGGAGAATGAAAACGCGTAGACCGGCTGGAGGAACTGGATTTGCAGGATGTCGACCCACTTGGAGCCTTCCGCGATCAGCGGGCTGATGAACAGATTGCCCATCCCCATCCCCGTTGCGGGATCAACGCTGTAGCCGTCTGCCAGCATGTTTGGCGGAACGAACATGACCGCGGCATTGATGGTGAGCATCCCGACACCCATCGGGATCATGATCAATGCCTCGAGAACGCCCTTCTTACCGAGATAGATGAGCAGAATGCCAATCGCGATAAGCGCCAGGCGGCCGAAAAATATCGTCTGTTCCGCCGCGAAGAGCGTCGCAACCCCTTGGAACAGTCCGAGGATATCGAGATCGGGCATGTCGGTTTCGCCTTCCCTACTCGATCGTCATCAGAGGTTGGCCGGAGTCCACGGCGTCGCCCACCTTCACCATGATCGCGGTCACCTTGCCATCGTGATCGGACGCGACAACCGTCTTCATTTTCATCGCTTCGAGCACGGCCACCTGCTGGCCGGCCGTGACCGCGTCGCCAACGCTTACGCTGATCTCGAGAACCACACCGCCGAGAGGCGACACCTTGTCCTTAGCACCTGCCGCCGCCGGCGCGGCGGCGGGCGCCGCGGCTGGAGCTGGGGCGGCTGGAGCCGACGACGCAGCGGGTGCTGCGGCGGCCGCAGGAGGTTGGTAAAAAGTGCTACCCTCGTCCTCGGTCAAATCCTCTACGACAACGTCGTAGGCCTTCCCCTCGACGGTAATACGCAAATGCTTAGTCATGGATCGATTTCCTTGAGATCTTAATGAGCGCTATTCAGATGAACGCTTCGGTGAATGCGAGAAGTGATGAATGGCCCGGCCGGTCGCCGACCAACCTTGAGTTCGCGCCGCATCCCCAACGTAAACCAGACGATGGGCGCCTAGAACGGCGTACACTGCTGCCGCCACCGCTGCGACGTGGTGCGCGGTTTCGTCGACCGCCGGCTCATCCGGGGCTACGCTGACCTGGACCGCCGAGACCCCCTTAGCTGCCTCCGCCGCCTCGCGGCGATGGTGGAGGTGGTCGAGAATACGAACGACGAGCCAGATCATTCCAGCCGTCAGAACGGCAACAATAATGGTCAGCCCGTAGCCAAAAAACGCCTGTGAAATCGATTCCGATACCGTAACGCCAACTTCCGTAACTTCCATCTTACCCTCGCCAGTCCTGCCCAGCTCCAATGCCTAACGTCGCCAATCGGCGGCCGTCTAGAGCGGAATGTTGCCGTGTTTCTTCGGCGGCCGCAGTTCGCGTTTGCCAAGAAGTTTGCGAAGCGACATCGACAGTTGGGACCGCGTCTGCGACGGTTCGATGATATCGGTCACGTAGCCGCGCGCGGCGGCCAGATACGGTGAGGCGAATTCGTCGCGGTACTCGGCGACCAATTTGGCGCGCTCGGCAACGGGATCCTCGGCCTCTTTCAACTCTTTGCGATAGAGGATGTTCACCGCGCCGTCGGCTCCCATAACCGCCACTTCGGCGGTGGGCCACGCCAGCACAATATCGGCCCCCAGATCCTGGCTGCACATGGCCAGGTAAGCGCCGCCGTAGGATTTGCGGCAGAGGATTGTGACCTTCGGAACGGTGGCGCTCGAGTAGGCAAACAGCAGTTTCGCGCCGTGACGGATGATGCCGCCTCTTTCCTGCTCGATACCCGGCATGAAACCGGGCACGTCCACAAGCGTGCAAATCGGAATATTGAACGCGTTACAGAAGCGGATGAACCGCGCGCCCTTGTCCGAGGAATCGATGTCCAGGCACCCGGCTTTTTCCATGGAGTTGTTGCAGAGGAAACCGACGACAATTCCCTCAACCCGGCCAAATCCAACGATCATGTTTTTGGCGAAACCTGCATGAACCTCAAGGAAGTGACCGTTGTCCACCAGACGCCTGACGATCGCCCCCATGTCCATGGCCACCGAAGGATCGGATTGCGCCAGATTGTTCATGCCCGTGTCCTCGACCACGGTGACCGCGGGCGTGGGCTGGTGGGGCGGATCCTCGGAATTGTTGGATGGCAGGAAGCTCAACAGCTCGCGGGCGATGTCGAGCGCGTGGCGGTCGTCCTTGGCGACAAAATGAACATTGCCGCTAACCGAGGCGTGCATGTTCGCGCCGCCCACCTCTTCCATGGTGACCTCGCGTCCGGTGACCGATTTGATCACCTGCGGACCGGTAATGAACAGCTGCGCGTTTTGTTCGGTCATAATGATGAAGTCGGTCAATGCCGGCGAGTAGGCCGCGCCGCCGGCGCAAGGACCGGCGATAATGGAAATCTGCGGGATCACGCCCGACAGGATCACGTTGCGGTAAAACACCTCGCCGTAGCCCGAAAGCGCGTCCACGCCTTCCTGGATCCGCGCCCCGCCCGAGTCGGAAATACCGACAATGGGCGTACCGTTCTTCATGGCATATTCCATGCCGAGGACCATTCGACGGGCATGCATTTTTCCGAGCGATCCGCCCAGAACCATAAAGTCCTGACTGAAACTCGTTACCTGCCGGCCATCGACGAAACCGGTTCCCGTGACGATCCCGTCGCCCGCGAAAACCTGCTCCTCCATTCCGAACGACGTGCAATGATGCTTTATATACGCCCCGACTTCTTGAAACGTATCCGGTTGGTACATGTACATCAGACGCTCGCGCGCGGTCATCAGGCCTTTGTCATGGCGCTTCTTTATTTTTGCTTCGCCGCCCGCAGCAAATACTTCTTTGCGGCGCTTTTTGTATTCATCGAGGATTTTCGCATCGAGAGGCATGGTCGGTCATGGTCCTCATTGGGGGAGCCTCCGGTTAAACCGAGCTCCACGTTCCCCACCCTGCCGGCGGCATGAAACCGCCGACGATTCAATTCTTACTCATTTTGGCATCCAAATGATATCGCAGCGCACAATAACGCGGCGACAGGGGCCAATGAGCGTGTTTAATCAGTGCTTTGAGAGGTTTCACCCCCGAAAGTCCGCTGAAAATAAGATCCTTTGGGGAAAGTGTCAAAGCAAAACCGTCATTTCGTGCCCGAACACAGAGCCTTAAAACGCTCATGTTGTTCGCATTCGCGAAAAAAGCGAAACACCCTTGACCGTTATTACCTGATACTAAGCAACGAGAGTCGTGAGACAAATTTTCGTCCGTGCCGCACTCGTTTGACCCAGCGTTCACCATCCTTATCGGAGATACGACGATGCCAACATTCCCGGGGCCAGATATCCCAGGTCCTCTCGCCGGCCTTCGCGTCCTCGATTTAAGCCGCGTGCTTGCCGGACCCTGCGCCACTCAAATACTGGGCGACCTTGGAGCCGACATCATTAAGGTCGAGCGCCCCGGCGCCGGTGACGACACGCGCGCCTGGGGTCCTCCTTACCTCAAAGACTCCAAGGGCGCCGACACGAGCGAGAGCGCTTATTACATGAGCACCAACCGCAACAAACGCTCAGTGACAATCGATCTCGGCAACCCCGAGGGACAGGCGCTTGTGCGCCGGATGGCGGGCAGCTCCGACGTTTTGGTTGAAAACTACAAGGTGGGGCAGATGGCCGGTTGGGGGCTCGGATACGATGACCTGAGCGGCGATGCCCCCGGCTTGGTGTATTGCTCCATTTCCGGTTTCGGCCAAACCGGCCCCTACGCCCCTCGGCCCGGGTACGATTTCCTTATTCAGGGCATGGGCGGCCTGATGAGCATCACGGGCGAAGCCGACGGACCGCCGGTTAAGGTGGGCGTGGCGGTTTCGGACATCGTCTGCGGATTGTATTCGGCGGTTGCGGTTCTTGGTGCCCTTCGCCACCGGGACGCCACCGGCCGGGGGCAGCACATCGACCTCGGACTTCTGGATACCCAGGTCGCCTGGCTGATGAACCAGGGGCTGAACTACCTGACATCGGGAACCGCACAGGGCCGTCTCGGAAACGCCCATCCCAACATCGTTCCCTATGAGGCTTTCGAGGCGTCGGATGGTTACCTCATTCTCGCCGTTGGCAACGATGCCCAATTCCAGCGGTTCTGCGCCTTCGCCGAAAGACCCAGCATCGCCGAGGATCCGCGGTTCGCCACCAACCGTGAAAGAGTGCGAAACCGAGAGTCCCTAACGCCGATGATCGGAGCCGTCATCCGCGAGCACTCCGTCCGCTATTGGCTCGAGGGGTTAGAGGCCGTCAACGTGCCCTGCGGCCCGGTCAACACCGTCGACCAAGTGTTCGCCGATCCCCAGGTCACTCACCGCAACATGGAAGTCTCCATGGAACATCCGCTTGCCGGCGGCGGCGCCCGATTGATCGGCAATCCCATCAAATTCTCGGAAACGCCGGTGACATACCGCCAGCCGCCACCCCTTCTGGGCGAGCACACCGATGCCGTGCTCGAGGAGGTTCTCGGGCTGAACGCCGAGCAACGCGATCGGTTGCGCGCCGCCAAGGTTATCTAGATCTTCCCGGCGACGACCTTAAAGCGTTAACCGAACCTCGATGACCCCCGGATCGTCGATGTTGAAGCGGCGCTTGAATCCGAACTGATCGCAGACCCTGAGCATGCGTCTGTTCTCGCGCAACACTTCACCGAAGATCTCCCGGATGCCCCGTCCGCGAGCATAGTCGATGATCCGCTGCATCAACAGGGGTCCAAGGCCATGTCCTCCCATATCGCTGCGCACCGTTATCGCGTACTCCGCCTTCTCCCCGTCCGGGTCGGCGGCAATTCTCACACCGCCATAGATCTCCGATGGTCCCGGCGTACCGGGCTCAGCCAGAACGAGCGCCATTTCGCGGTCATAGTCGATCTGCGTCATTCGCGCCGACATTGTGTGGCTTAGCGATTTCTTGGCCGCAAAAAACCGCATCCGTATATCTTCCGGCTTCATACGCCCGAAAAGCTGCTGAACCGCCGGCTCGTCCTCCGGCCGGATCGGGCGCAACAAGAAGCTTAGCCCATCGGACGCCGTTATGGTCTCTTCCAACTCTTTCGGATACGGACGGATGGCGAGCCGTTTGGTTGCTGCCACGTCGGTAGTGCGCACACGAATGCGCGCGTCGAGTGCGATGACGCCGAACTCGTCCGCCAGCAGCGGGTTGATGTCGAGTTCGATCAGCGGCGCCAGGTCGATGACCATCTGGGAAACCTTGATGAGCGTCAGCGCGATGTCATCCAGCGCCGCGGTCGCCTGGGCGAGGGCGGCCTCGAAGGCGGGGC
>CAKZLS010000169.1 GCA_937127205.1 uncultured Rhodospirillales bacterium | reverse complement strand
CCCGACGGCTCCTCGAAGGTCGCTCGAAGGGACCCCGCCATGGCGCCGCCATCCAGCGGAGCGCGTATGTCGCCGGTGATTCGAACGCCCAGCGCCTCGCCCCTGATGTCACGCAGATTGAGACGCGCAAAGTCGGCCAGGGTGAAGCCCGTACTAAGGTTCACCGGTCCCGGCCCGGTACGCGCGTCCAAAGTCAACCGGCCGGTCGGGCTTTGCATCAAGTCCCGGGCGTCGATTGTGAGATCCGCCGACGGGATCTTGAAGGCATCGACTGCGGCCCCGCGCAGTGTCACGGCAAGCGATCCGGTGGCATTCTCCACATCGCCTTTGGCTTGCGCGGTCATCGACAAGGCGCCTGCGAGGGGCGTTCCGGCAATGCGGGAAAACACGGACAGATCGTCCGCCTGCACCTTGGCATCCACCGCGATGGTGTCCTCGATCCGGCCTTCGGCATGGACCTGAAGCAGCTTTCCGGCCTCTACATCGGCATCGAAGCGGATCGAATCCGTGCCGGCGAGCGAGAAGGTTCCGTCCAACTGCACCCCGTCTCTCAGCAGTTCATCCGCCTCGGCATTGCCGAGCGAAGCTTGCGAGACTTCGCCCCGCACCGAGCCGTCGAGGGTCATGGTTTCCAGATTGCCCTCGGTTTCGGCGGCGAGCGTGGCGCGTCCCGCGAGCGGCATGCCCAGCACCTTGCCGAGATCGGACACGTCGGCGACGGTAGCGTTCAGCCCGGCCTTCAGTTGTTGCGTCGACAAGCCCATCCGGCCATCGGCCGTCAACTCAGTCGGTCCGCTTTTGACTTGGGCGCTTTCAATCTTGATTATTGCCGATGCTTGATCATAGGCGCCGGTGACGACGACCGCCGCCGTGTCGCCGGTCAGTGCCGCGGCCGCGGGGTCGACCAGCCGCAGGCCGTTGGCGTCAATGCGCGCATCGATGGGCATGATCGCTGCGGCGAGATCGGTCTCCGCGGAAATGTCCAGGCGCTCGACGGTGACAACGCCGGGCGCCTCCAGCTCATCCACCGTCGCCAGAAAATCCACCGCGGGAGCGGTCAATACGCCGGAAAGTTTGACATCGCCCGCGACGCTGTCCAATCGCAACGGTGACAATAGAGGCTCGAGATCGGCCCCCTTCGCCACGAACACCTTTACCGCGGCATCGAGCATGTTGCCGGCGAGGTCGGCGCGCCCCGAGCCGGACACCGATACGGCTTTCGTATCCGCGCTGAGCCGTTTAACGGTCACGGCGTCGAGATCCTCCAATTGCGCGGCCAAAGAAAAGTCGACGCCCCCGGAAACAATCGGTTTCAGCGAGGGTTCAAGCAGACCGCCAACGTCGGCCCGGCCTTCCAAGGAAACATCGGTGACCTGCTCGCGATCGACACGAAGGTTGGCTGTCACATCGGCCAATCCGTCAATCCGGGCGTCAAACTTAGCCCGCCAGGCACTCAGGGGTCCCTCGCCCTTGAGGGTCACGGTCATCGGAGGATACGGGGCAAGGTCGATCAAGCGGACGATCAGGCCGCCCTCCGGCTCGCTGACTGCGAGGTCTATGGAGAGCGTTTGCGCCGCCGGATCCAGTTCGCTGTCCAGGGTCACCACGCTTTCGGCGTTGGTTCGCTCCAGCCTTAAATCGGTTTGAACCGTCGCGCCCACTTCGCCGGCCACCTGTCCTGACAGATGGAGCACCATGGCCTCGCCCGCCACGGCCTCGGCAAGCGCAATTTCCCGGATGTCGATGCGGTCCACCTGAACATCGATGGGCAACGTGGGAATTTCCAGCGGCTCCGCCATAGCCTCCTCCGGTACCTCCTCGGGCGAGGCTGGTGGGAGGCGCCTAAGTTCAATGCCGGCGACATCAATATCGGTGACATGAAGCCGGCCCCGAAGCAGAGCCAGTGGACGCCAATCGATGGTCGCGTCGTCGACTGTCAGCCACGGCCCCTGACCGTCACTGACCACCAGCGAGCCCACTGACAGGGTCACCGGCAGGTTAGATCCGATGCCCGCCACGGAAACCTTCTGATCCGGGCTGCTCAATGCCGTACTGATGGTCTCGGCAAGCATTTGCCGCCCAGCCTCCGTCTGAACATAGACGTACGCCCCCACCCCGATCACGACGAACACGGCGGCGAACCCAGCGACCCCCCAGCCGATCCAGCGCAGAACGGAGCGCAAGCGTGCCATCAGAAAGCCTGCCCGATGCCGAAGTAAAGCTGAAAGAAATCGTCGACCCCGCTACGCCGATTGAGGGGGAACGCGACGTCCAGCCTAATCGGACCGAAAGACGTGTAGTAACGGAATCCCAGACCTGCGGCCCATTGAAATTCTTCGGACAATTCCGGCAGTACCGAGTCATAGGCGTTTCCTGCCGCGAAGAAGGGGACAATCCCGAAATCACCATACACCTGGGCGCGAAGCTCTCCGGTAAACTCGATCTTGGAGCGGCCGCCGATCGGGTCGTCGTCGTCGTTCAGCGGGCCGACCAACTGATAGCCGTAGCCGCGGATCGAGTCGCCACCACCCGCATAGATGCGTTTGTTAGCGGGAATATCTCTTCTTTTTTCTCCCACCAACGATGCCACCCGCGTTCGTCCTGCAAGGATGTATCGCTTTGCCTCATCAAGTGGGTAGTAGCCGGAAACCCCAACTTCACTGTAGTTGAAGGTCAACAGCTGATCCGAGGTGCCGACATAGGGTACAAGAGTGAGGTCCAAGCGTACGCCAATCTTCGGGTTGAGCTCGTTGTCGGTGCCATCGAACCTGAGGTTTCCCGGCACCCCCCACAGCAGCACTTGTTGGAATTCGTCATCATCATTGGCTTTTAGATCACTGTATTCTACGAGACCGCCAACCGATGCCTTCCAGCGTTTCGAGACCGGCCAGCGGACACCGCCGGACAACTGGCTGTCGAACCCCTTGTAAGCGTCGGTATCGCTATTGCCGGCCTCCGCACGGGCATAAACGGCCCTACCGGGCCTGCCGAAATTTGGACGCACGTATTGGATCGCCCCTCGCTGCTCCAGGAAATCCGCCTGCGCGGATAGTTCAAGCTGTTCGTTGTTGCCAAACAAATTGTTATGCCGCCAAAACGCCTTGCCGCCCGGGCCGCGGTCCGTGGAGTACCCGATCGTCGCCCCGACGGTGCGCGGTTTGTCTTCCTCCAGGTCGATGGTGATATCGATCTCACCATTTTCGTCTACGGTTTTGGCGTGCGTCACAATCACGGAAGAAAACAAACCGGTGCCGACAAGATCGGATTGCAGCTTGTTCATTTGACTCTGCTTGTACGGTTCGCCCTCTTTCCAAGGGATCCACTGCCGGACGTAGGATTCGTTTGTGCGTTCCAGACCAGTAACGGTAACCGCGCCGTATGAGGCTCGGGGTCCGGGGTCGACTGACTCCTCGACCGTTAGTGTATGTGTCTTGAAATCCGCAATCGCCTTGCGATCGGTTCGTTTGGCGAGGGGCCGCGCGTCGTTGCGAAGAATCCGTAGAAGCTTGGTACCGGCGGCCACAACCTTCGCTCCCTCCGCCCGCTTGTCCAACTCCAGACCGAGTTCTTCGAGCGGTGGTATCGGCGGCGAAGGATCATCGGCGAACGGCCCGACGTATTTGATATCGAAGGCACTGAGCAGAAACGGCGGGCCAAGCTTGATATCGATCGTTACGAGGACAGGATCCGCATTGGTGTCTATTCTGTGTGTGATGGTTCCTTCATAGTAGCCTTCCGATCGCAGCACCTGACCAAAGCGTTCTACATCTCGTTGGGCACGCTGATTAAGCCCCGAAAGCGTTCGCGGAGGTCGATCCCTGAGAGAGATGAGTTGAGAGCTTTCTCTCATGAGGTCCTTGATGTTTTCATCGTCAATGCCATCGATATTTAACTCATATGAGATGCCTTCTGTTTCATCGCCCGCTTCAAGGTCGCCGGTGCCGGCGGCCGAAGCGGAGGTTGCCGCCGCGGGCTCGGGTGTACTGGGACGAACGGGAGGTTCGTCAGTCTCGGCGCGCGCAGACGCCACCACCATCGTCACTACCAATAAAGGGACCACGAGGCGAAGCGCGCGACCCAGGTGTTTGGACAAGGTCATCGCACGCGTGTCTGTCATGTTGGCCAATGCCTAATCAAGATCGGTTGCCGCAGCATATCTAAAGCGATGGCGAACAGCGCCCCTGCGTCTGCCTGCTCCCCGATCACGATTTTCCCCAACGACGGTAGCAGGTTCATACATCCAACCTGGTACGGACCGCAATCCGGCGCCGTAATGAAACGTCGCGGACGGTCTATTGTTCCAGTTTGCGTGGCCCAAAAAACATGGCGTGAACGCACCTCCTTGCGGGTTCGCTCCTCGAAATCCATTGAACGGTGCGCCACAAATACACCGACGAAATAACCGTATCGTCTGCAACCGTTTCGACCGCCGGTTTGCCGTTCGAATCACCCCGAAGCGGTTTCCCGAATGCGGTTCATGGTCACATTCAGCTCCGAGCCGCTCTTAATATGGAGGTCGCGTTGCGGGAACGGAATGCTGATGTCTTGTTCGTGGAATTTGTCCCACATGCCGAGCAGGATTTCGCTGCGGACATTGACCACACCATTGACCGGATCGTTGATCCAGATGCGCAACTCCAAATCCACGGAGCTGTCGCCAAAGCCCATTACCCGGCAGACCGGCGCGGGATTGTCCAGGACCCGCGTTACGTCGGTTGCCGCCTCTACGGCGAGCTTAATGGCCATACGCACATTAGAGTCGTACGAGATACCGAACGGGAGCAACAGCCGGAGCTGTTCGCTGCTGTACGAGAGGTTGGTCACCCGCTGGGTGATCAGGTCCTCGTTGGGGATAAGCCATTCTATGCCATCCCGCGTTGTTACCGATGCGTAGCGGGCGTTCAATGCCGATACCCAGCCGAAAGTCTCACCCACTTCGATAACGTCGCCCGGCTTGATTGACCGGTCGAGCAGCAGGATAACGCCGCTGATCAGGTTTGATACCAGCTTCTGCAACCCGAAACCGACGCCGACGCCGACCGCGCCGGTAAACACGGCGAACGCGGTCAGGTCGATACCGACACTGCTCAATGCGATCAGGAAAGCCACCGTGATCAGCGAAATCCGGATAAGCTTGCCGGTCAGCACTTGAAATGATGGGGTCAGGCCGCGGACAGTTTTCATGCGGTGCTCGAGAATCCGCGAGCCCGCGAGCGCGGCCCACAGAAGTACGGCGAGCTGAAGACCGGCCTTTAAAACCTCGAAAATCGAAAGGTGCACGCCGCCAACCCGCGTGCCCACGCTGTCCAGAAACAGGATTGTTGGCTGCACCAGGTCCAGGATATTGAGCGTGGCGATGGTGAATGCGGCGATCGCGATCAAGCGCGCTAGGGTTTCATTCTTGATCAGGTTGGACGTCATCCGGATGATGATCCAGACACCAAGCAGATTGACCCATGTGCTCAACAGCAGATACGGCCAGCCGAGCGCCGAACACACCACAATTGCGAAACCCAGAAGGACAAGTGCCATTCCTGGATAGGTAATGGACTGGACGACGCCGATCATACGCGCGACCGTCCGCCTGCTTGCCCAGGCACCCGAAATCCTCGCCTGCAAACGCTTCTTTGCCGGCCGCGCCAAATAGAACGCGGCAACCATTCCAAGCCCGATTACCGCCAGCTGGACAAGCGTTGACCAGACGAGCAGCTCTGTCAGTAGCCAGTGTTCGCTCTTCATTTGAAAATTGCGAAGCGCGATCCAATCGACAATTCTTTCATACCCATACATAAAACCAAACTCCTCCTTGCTGGCCTGCTGCGTAGTCTCCCATATGGCGCGTGAGCCTGAAAATACTGCCGGAAAAGTGGAGTCGTTAGGCTATGCCGGGACGCGGCAAAGCCTTATCCTGAGGGAAGCGGTCAACCTTTGAGACGTTCCGGAGGATTTGCCTGTCTTGACACTCAGTCTGTTTCGATTGTTCGGCGCGGGATCGCTAACAGCGATTCCGCTGTCCGCGATGGTGTTATCGGTCGTTGCTGTCGCCACCATGGCCAAGGCCGCTCCGGACTTGCGATTGATCACCATGGGAACGGGCGGAAAGGTCGGTGTGTACTACCCGGTAGGCGGGGTCATCTGTGAACTTCTCAACCGGAATCGTCTGGACCACGGAATTCGTTGCGTCGCCGAGAGTACCGATGGGTCGGCCGCGAATCTCAGGGATCTTCGGGCGGCCAGGCTCGAACTGGCGCTCGCTCAATCGGATCTGCATAATCACGCCTACGGCGGCACCGGCCCTTTTAAGGAAGTCGGCGCCAATCGAAACCTGCGTTCGGTCTTTTCCCTTCATCCGGAGCCGTTCACGGTCGTCGCCCGACGCGACTCCGGTATTAACCGCTTTGAGGATCTGAAGGGAAAGCGGGTGAACATCGGAAATCAGGGATCTGGCCAGCGCGGAACGATGGACGTGGTGATGAAGGCGTTCGGATGGAGCCTGGACGATTTCGAGATCGCGTCTGAGCTGCCCTCCGAAGACCAGGCTCAGGCGCTTTGCGAGGATCAGGTCGACGCCATCGTTTTTACGGTCGGGCATCCCAACCAATCCATTGCCGACGCCATAAGCAACTGCGATGCCGTGCTGGTACCGGTGACCGGCGACGCCATCGACCGGCTGGTCGCGGCCCAACCGTACTACCGGAGAGCCGCGATCCCGCGTGAAATGTATCTCGGCACCCCCCAGGACGTGGAAACCTTCGGCGTAGGAGCGACCTTGGTCGGCACCATCGGTACCGACCCCGCGATCGTCTACCAGATCGTGAAAGCCGTGTTCGAGAATTTCGACGAGTTCAGGTCGCTTCATCCGGCGTTGGCCACGCTCGAAAAAGAACAGATGGTCACGGACGGCCTATCGGCTCCGCTCCATTTTGGTGCCATCCGATACTTTCAGGATGCCGACATCGACTGGCGCCAACCACCGAACGAGTCCTCGGAATAAGAACAGCGATATGGACATACATGCCATGACCATGACCGAAAAGAGCTTTCTGGGCCTGGGCCCGCGAGGCTTCCATTCCATCGCCTACACCGAATGGGGCGACCCCGCTAATGACCGGGTGCTGATCTGCGTCCCCGGCCTGACCCGCCGCAGCCGCGATTTCGATTTCCTCGCACGCGCCTTGGAGGATCAATACCGGGTGGTCTGCGTCGACCTGCCGGGACGCGGGAGCAGCGACTGGCTTACCGACCCCGATGAATATCAGCCACCCCGATACGCTCAGGACATGGCGGCGCTGATCGCCCGTCTCGGTGTGGAAACGGTGGATTGGGTCGGAACGTCGCTCGGCGGACTGGTGGGTATGATCCTCGCCGTCCAGCCCAAGACGCCGCTCGGCAAGCTGGTGCTGGTGGATATCGGCGCGTTCATTCCCAAGAACGCGCTCGACCGCATCGCCGAGTATGTAGGCACGGATCCCTCGTTCCCCGACGTGGCAGCGTTAGAGGCTTATCTTCGCGAAGTGTGCCCCTTCGGCCCCATGTCCGACGCGCACTGGGCCCATCTCGCCCGCCACTCCGCCCGTCAGGACGCGGAAACCGGCACATGGCGCTTCCACTACGACCCCCGCATTGCCGAACCCTTCAAGGATGGCTTCTCCGAGGCCATGGACCTGTGGCCGCTGTGGAACGGCATGTCCTGTCCGACACTGGTGGTGCGCGGCGCCGAATCCGATCTGCTCACCGCGGAGACGACCGATGAAATGCTCGCCCGCAAGCCATCGGCGAAAGTGGTGGAGTTCGCCGGTGTCGGCCACGCCCCGATGCTGATGAGCGATGACCAGATCCAGCCGGTCCGCAACTGGCTGCTCGATTAACGCGGGGTTTACGGCCTCTGGTGCGGCTGAATTTTCTTCGCCAATTTCACGGACCAGCCGGTAACGCCGATCATGGCGAGGCCCACGATGATCAGCGCGATGGGCCACCCGATCATGTCGGCGAAGTACTCCCAGGCGAAATAGCTCATGTAGGCCAGCAGGCCCAGGATCGATACGAACAGCAACGACCGGCTGCCGGTGCGGATACTGACATAAACCAACAACGCGCCGAGCCCGACAAAGGTCAAATCCAGCGCCGTATTTTCAAACAGCGCCCACCATGACCCCAGTGTCACCGCACCGCCGGCGAAGTACCAAAACGGCACGATGACACGATGCGGGGTTTTGCCGATGCCCCAGGACAGGCAAAGCATGGAGATCCCGAGGACGAGCCCGACGATCTCGCCATCGAAGTCCATCCCGGCCATGGCGGCAGCGAGGCACGCGTTCCAGAACACGAGCGCGAAGAACAACAAACTTGTGCGTTTGAGCGCCCAGAATGCCAGGACTTGCTGCAGGGCGAGAACGCCGAAAACCAACGTCGCGGCAATTTCCGGATCGCCGGAATGCGGCATGAACTCGTCGAGAAAGACAAACAAGCCTGTCGGCTGCAAACACGCGGCCACGAGAAAGATCGGCGTAACGGCTTTGTCGTGGCGCGGGTCGCGGGCGCACACCATAGCGAGGACAAATGCCGCCAACCCGGAGCCGAAGGTCAGGATCACCCGCTCGGCGCCGCCAATGTCATCCCAGAGGAAACTGATCAGCAAGCCGACACCGGAGAACACAAAGGCCCCACCGATGTAGCTCAACAGCCTGCCGAGGACGGCGCCGTCTTTTTCCGGTGATGACGTGCCGGACAGGTAGGCGGCGATTTCGTCCGGCTCGATATGGTGCTTCTCCGCCAGCGCGGCGATTTCAGCCAATGCCTCGCGCTTGTCGCTCATTTGCCCACCCAAGCGATGAACTGGGCCGGACGGTGACGATCCGGGGTTTCCAGAGCGATCACCCGCGCGCCTTTTTTCAGGACATAGTCATTACGGTTGCGGTCGAAGCCAAACAGACTGCCGACCACGCCGAGGCCCGAAGAGTGGCGGGGCGGCTCGAAACGGAATCCATCCGGGCTCGTCGGGTCGGTGATCAATTGTCTCTCATTGAGAGCGTCGATCTCCGGGTCGTCGACCCGGCCGTCTTGGACGGTCTTGAAGTCGATATTCAGTCGCCGAGTGTCCAGGGTTTTGTGCTGAAACACATAGACTTTCGGCGGGTTCCGGCCGGCGCTCTCGGCATCGTCCGGGGGCTGGACGCGGATGAACAGCTTTCCGTCGTCGACGCCGATCCGGTAGGGGTA
>CAKZLS010000168.1 GCA_937127205.1 uncultured Rhodospirillales bacterium | reverse complement strand
TCGAGCCGTGCAGGAAATCGTTGTGGTCGGAGCCCTTCGCCCCCTCAATGGAGACGAATTTGTCGACCCCGAACCCGGCGATGTTCTGCGCGCCAGCGAACCCGATCAACAGCGTGACGCCGGCATCGGCATGCTCGAAGCTGACCATGTCGGTCCCGCTTCCGCCGTTCATCGTGTCGTTGCCGGTGCCGCTGAACAGCGTGTCGTTGCCGTAACCGCCGGAAAGTGTGTTGTTGCTGCTGAAGCCCCAGATCTCATCGTCGCCGGCATTACCGATAAGAGTGTTGTCCACCGCCCATGATCCCTTGATGGTATCGTCGTGAACGGTCCCTTCGGCGCGCTCTATGCCCTTAAATACGCTGACGATATCATCATCGTCTCCCAGCTTGTCGACGATCTTCTGCGACGAGAAAGCATTGTGCAGATAGAGGTTGATGCCGGTATCGAAGCCGCCGTTGAAGCGGAGAATGTCGTAGCCGGATCCGCCGTCGATATAGTTATCGCCGACACCATGATAGAGCGTGTCGTTACCCTCGCCGCCTTCGAGGCGATTGTCTCCGCCGTGACCCTCCAGCCGGTCATTGCCCCAGCCGCCCTCAAGCGTGTCGTTCCCATCGTAGCCGTAGAGCCGGTCGTTGCCGAAGTTGGAGGAGATGTGATTGTTTTTCGAGGAGCCGTGGACGACATCGTGGCCGTGCCCGGTGACGATGTTCTCGATACTATATAGATGCTCGGTGCCATTACCCATGGTCGCCGTGCCGGAAGCACCGGCATCGAGGTCGATGGTCCAGTTGGCATTGGAATAGGCGAAGCTGACAGTATCGCTGCCGTTGCTGCCGTAGAACGTATCCAGGCCGTAGCCGCCCGACATCCAGTCGTTTCCGGACCCGCCGTCCAGCAGGTCCTGCCCATCGCCGCCGATCAAAGTGTCGTGGTCGTTGCCGCCCCGCAGCGTGTCGTTGCCGTCGTAGCCGCTCAGGGTGTCGTTGCCCGATCCCCCCACCAGTGAATCGTCGCCGGTGCCGCCGAGCAGGGAGTCGTCGCCGCCATGGCCGCGCACCGTGTCGTTAGCGGCGCCTCCGCTGATGGTATCGTTTCCGTCCATACCGTACAGCTTGTTGGCGAGCTCGTTCCCGGAAATGTAGTCGTTCGCGGTCCCGCCGCGCGCATTCTCGATCCAAGTTTCGTAAGCGATGGCGACGTTCTTCGTCCCGCCCATGACGCTCGAGAACTCGCCCGGAGTCAGCGCGATGGTAGCGGCCTGATCCGATCCCGAAAGGTCCAGCCAATCCACGCCGCCCGCGTCCCAGATCGCCAGCGCCGGGTCGGTGTTGTAGGTGAAGTCGAAGACCGCGTTATCGGTGTTCGAATTGAAGCCGTAGGTGGTATTGCCGTCGCGGGTCGACATATTGGCGCCGTACATACGCTGGATGTTGTAGATGTCGTGCAGTAAGGGCGTTTGAGGGGCGGACGGGTGATAGCCACCGGTATTACCCGCTCCGAAGTAGGACATGATCGTGTATTGATGGGAGTCCTGCACGTACGGCGCATCGTCTTCGTAATTCGACGGGCCGTCGGAGGCGTCGTAGTCGCCGGGGTGCTGGAGCCCCAGCGCATGCCCCAACTCATGGATCAGTGTCTTGACGGAATTGTGCCCGATGTCGAGATTGAAGTTCGATTTGACATCGGAATGGACCCAGATGTCGCCGCGCCGGTTGCTGTTGATGCTCTCGGCGTGGGCCGTTCCACCGTTGTGGTCCTCCGTATTCATGAAGCGGATTTGACCGCCACCGCCGTAGCCGAGCGGTTGGAAATCAATGCTGACCACGTCCGCCCACTGCTGGACGGCGAACTCCGTCCAGGATTTCTGCTCAAGGCTGAACGACGAAAAGGACTTTCCCTCCTTTACCGGGATCCAGCCAACTTTGTAAGAGCCAGGCACTTGCGTCGGGAAGCTGTAAGTCAGCGTGTTCGGCAATCCCGGCCACGCGCCCTCCCGAAAGGCATTCCAATAGATCTGATCGAGGTTCCACGTTGGTTTGTCCGCCATCTGTCCATCTCCCATTGCCTAGCGGATCCATACTTGAGACCATCCTGGCCTTCAGGTCGTTCCGCGGTTGCAATGGTAAGGGCGTCAGGATCCTCCGGCAGTGAAGCGGTTCACATTTCCTTGAGTATTTCTTTGGTCAGATCCACGGATTTCATTCGCCCTCGCCACCAAGGCGGGACAAATGCTCCCCGAAGATCAGGCGGTTGCCGTCGGGGTCGGTGACCTCGAATTCGCGCATCTCCCAGGGGTGGTCATCGATTTCGCCGGTGATGGTTGCGTGCCTCGTCTTCACCGCCTCATAGTAGTCCTTCACGCCGTCGACGAAGACATAGGCGACGGTTGGGTGCGGCGTCTCTCTATACCTGAGGTGAAGCTCGCAATTGCCGCTTTGCAGAATGGCATAGCGAATGTCTTCTTCGGGCGTATCGGCCCATTCGAAACCGACCGTGAACAACAACTTCTCGGTATAGTACGCGAGCGACCGTTTGATGTCGGTTACCGGGAAAACCGGCGCGACCACTTCGAGCATGTATGGCTTGGGCTCCATCGTCAGGAAATCCAGCGCTGGATGGCATCGGCGGCATCCGATGGGTTGGTGTTGAACGCGATGCGCGCCCGCGGCGCATGCTCGTGAATGACGTTGACCAGCGTCCCGAAGGTCAGGAAATGGTCATCGTCCTTGCGGACGCCGGCGCCGATCAGCACAACGTCGTAGGTCTCATTTCCCAGCTCATCGGTCATCTCCCGCGCGCCCGTCTCCGCGTCACGGATGAGCTGCCAACGGGCGTCGATACCGAGGTCGTTCAAACGAGACCGTTCCGTTTCAAATCCCTGGTTGAGTTTTTCGGATGTCAATTCCGGCCATTTTTCAAAGTCGACCACATCGGGGTGCCAGCCGACCAAGAGAACCTTTCGCATGCGTCCATCTCCCGCCTTGTTGAGCTGTGATATGGGACTGACCCGGTGACCATATCCATTCCGTCTAAGTTGATCGGTATGGACAGGGATACCGTACTTAAGGTTTAAGGTCGGCGCCGCGCTTCGCGGCGATCATGTCGGGAAAATCGGGTTTTGATCAGACATCAATTGACGAAGAGCTGGGTCAACATTGCGATCGCGGCCGCTGCGTTAGCCGCGATCGTGGTGAGCCTGGTCCGGCTTATGGGCCCGACCACGGACCTTGTAGTCGAGCACACCGCCGTCGGCACCACGCCGGTCACCATCTATCGATCGGCTGACCCCGCACCGGCCCCGACAGTAATAATAGCTCACGGCTTTGCCGGCTCCCGGCCGCTGATGGAGCCGTTCGCGATCGCCTTGGCCAACAACGGCTATGTCGCCATCACCTTCGACTTCCAGGGGCACGGGCGCAATCCCGTCCCGCTCGCGGGCAACATCACCAAGGAGACCGGCGCCACGCGATTCCTGGTTGCGGAGCTTGGTGCCGTTGCCTATTTTGCCCGCGATCTCGAAGGCAGCGACGGGCGCCTTGCGGTGTTAGGCCACTCCATGGCGTCCGATATCGTGGTCCGCTTCGCGCAGAGCACGCCTGAGGTGGAAGCGACCGTCGCCGTCTCCATGTTCTCACCGGCGGTGACGGCGAGCGAGCCCGTGAACCTCCTGGTGATCGTCGGCGGCTGGGAGCGGCGACTGAAGGAAGAGGCCCTGACCGCCGTGGGTATGGTCGCCGACCAGCCTCGGGAAGGCGTAACCTATGGCGACGTGGCCGATGGCAGCGCGCGGCGGGCGGTGTTTGCGGACGGGGTCGAGCATGTGGGCGTGCTCTACAGCACCGAAAGCCTCCGCGAAGCGGTGACATGGCTGGACCTGGTGTTCGACCGTGCAAGCTATGGCGCGGTCGACGGCCGCGGTCCCTGGATCGTGCTGTTACTGCTCGGCGTCATCGTCCTCGCCCGGCCGCTGGCGCGCTTGCTGCCGCCTGTCACGTCGGAACCGCGGGGCTCGCCCCTGCCCCGTCGCACGCTTGTGTGGATCGCGCTGGTGCCGCCGGTGTTAACGCCGCTGATCCTCTGGCCCATCGAGATCCGCTTTCTTCCGATGCTGGTGGGCGACTATCTGAGCGTCCACTTCGGGCTCTACGGCGTGCTCACCGCCGCCGGAATGTGGCTGGCGGGCCGGGGCCGCTCCGACGCGGAGGCCCGCCCCAGCTCCACCAGGCCTCTTTCAATCGCAAGGGTCGTGCTCTGCGCCGCCGCGGTCGGTCTCTAC
>CAKZLS010000167.1 GCA_937127205.1 uncultured Rhodospirillales bacterium | reverse complement strand
GGGTGTGAGCGCCATCCGAAGCTGCACAAAGCCGAGCCGCGCTTTCTCGTCGATCTTGTAGCGAAGTTCAGGGCAACGGCGCGTCTGAACCAAACCGAAAATCCCCGCGTGAAACCGGATAGATCGCTGCATCCGGGAGAACATGGCGCCGCCCGAAACCTGATATCGGTGCCCAAGCGTTTCTCCGCCGCCGGCGCGATATTGGCGCCAGCTGTCCCACACGTCGCCCTCACACTGTTGTGATGGCACTTGATTGGCCCAACCAACCCACTTTCTGCCATCGTACTTCTCGAACCAAGAATTCAAATCAATCGCATCTTTGCAGGATCGAGGAGAAATTTCGTGAAATTGATCAAGTCCAAGCTCATTTCCGCCTCCGTTATCCCGATGGCCGCCGCGGCGGGTTTGGCCATTGGCGGCGGTGTTGTCATCGCCACTCCCAGCCACGCCAAGGGTGTGGCTCAAGACGTCAGCGCGCACCTGCCGGCCGCCAAGGCGCGCGCCGGCGGCATGCAGCTGGCCAGCTGCAGCCCCTGTAAAGCTAATCCCTGCAACCCGTGTGCTCCTAAGAATCCCTGCGGCGCCAAGAATCCCTGCGGCGCGAAGAGCAAGTAGGTGGACCAACCGACGCCGCCCTCCGGGGCGGCGTCTCGTCGTTCGATGGGGCCCATTGCGGCCGTAAGTAGGGGAGGTGCATGGTCATGAAGACGCTTAAGGGAAAGATGTTGGCGAGTTCCTTCATTCCATTCGTCGCGGGCGCCGGTGTGGCGGTGGGCGGTTCCCTTGCCGGTGCTTCGAGTGCGCTCGCGGCGACGGCGGCCAATCCGTCGGCGGCGACCTTGCCAACAGCGAAACGCAAGCCGGTCAACCTTCAACTGGCTGCGTGCAATCCGTGCAATCCCTACGCCGCGAAGAACCCCTGCAACCCGTGCGCGCCCAGCAATCCGTGCAATCCCTGCGCCGCCGCCAATCCTTGTAATCCATGTAACCCCTGTGCCGCGGGTGGCGGGGCAGTGTCTGAAAAGTGTGTGGTGCCAAGGCTGGCGGCGGCCTCGAAGAGCAATCCCTGCGCGGCCAAGAACCCTTGCAATCCGTGCGCGGCGAAAAATCCTTGTAACCCCTGCGCAGCCGCCAACCCCTGCAATCCGTGTGGTGCCGCGGCGCCGGTCGACGTTACCGCCGATGAACTCCGCGCCGTTTACGACTGTTTGCGGACCGACATGGCGGCCGCATACGACAAGGCGGGGTTGACTTATGTGAGCAATTATCAGTCATGGACCAATGTCGCGATCGCACCCTATGAATCCGCGACCCACGGCGGCCGGTACGTCAACAACTACACCAACGCGGTCGGCGAGCCCCGCTATACGCTGTTCGAGGACGTGGGCACCATGCCTTCCGGCTCGGTACTCGCCAAGGACAGCTTCGTGGTCAACCCCAACGGTACCACGGCGATCGGGCCTTTGTTCATCATGGAGAAGATGCCGGGTGGTTTCGATGCCGGCACCGATGACTGGCGCTACACGATGGTCATGCCCAATGGGAGCGTATTCGGAACCACCGGCGGTGACGGGTCGGCCAGTGTACAGTTTTGCGCTGAATGTCACGCGGCGGTCGCCGAGGGCGCCGACAGCTTGTTCTTCCTGCCGGGAGAATTTCGCGCCAAGTTTTGATTGTCGATTTCCGGTGCCAGGGGTTTCCTCCGAGCGGCGCTCCCGAAAGCCAATCGGGCGCACGACGGCGGTCGAGAGGCCGCCGTCGTTTTGCCGTTCTGGCGATCCCTTAGCGGCGGCGCTCCTAAGGGACCGAATAGGTTTGAACTGAGATCACGATCCCGTTCATAATCCTTGTACCAACGCTCACTGATAGGGACTCATTGTGATCGTGATTCTCGCATCCTCGGCAGGAGGAGCCGCGCGGGCGATGCTGTCGCATCGTCAAGAGGTTCCCCCCTCTGTCTAACATGGGCCCCGAGGATGCGAGAATCACGACACTGCGGGCGGTCTTCCAAGGTTTCCAGACGGCGTCGCGCGGCGCTTATGATGCTCCCGCATCACGGCGCACCACGCTCCTTGCCGGAAACCTTGGAAGGCCGTCACAATGGGTTCCTATCAATGAGCGTTGGTATAAGATGCGGTGCGCTAGAGGAGCGACATTTGCGCAAATTCGTCTAAACGCATTATGCCGTTTATGAGCCAAGTATCTGGCCAACGTGAATGCGTGCCCATGGCGAGCACCATTCCTCGTT
>CAKZLS010000166.1 GCA_937127205.1 uncultured Rhodospirillales bacterium | reverse complement strand
TGCCCGTTCGCCTATCCGGAAACCTGAGAAGACTGCCCGCAGGGTCGCCGTTGGCACATCTAGTGGTTTGGAATAGACAGATGGTGCCCATATGTTTGATCCAAACCACTAGAGCGATATCCAATCACAAGGAGCCCCTAGCAGTAAGCATTGGCATTGCGGAAAGCGCGCCAACAAAATGACTACGTCCTGCAAAATATATTTTGCAAATCCAACGTTCTTTGTGGTGTTCGACTGTGCCAATGGAAACTGACGAAAGATAAGACGATGGATTTTATCTTTATGCTCACTCACGGCGACAAAACGGTCCCAAACTGTCTAGAAATACTAGAAGATGTTGTTTCAGCGGACGTTGCCCATATTGGGTTCAAGGACGTCGGGGTCGACACGCAAACCTTGTCCGAGTTGGCATCGCGGATCCGCAATGCCGGCGCTGTTTCCTACATGGAAGTTGTAAGCACAACATCGGAAAGCATTACCAAATCAATTGAGGTTGCCAGCGGCATTGGCGTTGATCGCGTGTTGGGGGGGCAGGATGTCGATTACGCCTTGGGCGCGCTCGGGAAAACCCACGCGAGCTACTATCCGTTTCCTGGCAGGCCCATCGGTCATCCAACGTCCCTTCACGGCAGCGCGGCGAATGTCACCGAAGATTGCGCACGATTTCGTGCGGCAGGCTGCGCCGGAGCCGATCTGCTCGCCTATCGCGCTGTTGATGAGGACCCAATTGACCTCGTTCGAGCGGCGCGTGCCGGTTTGGATGATGGATACCTGATCGTAGCCGGCAGTGTGGATTCTCCAGAACGCATCAGCGCTATTGCGGAGGCTGGCGCCGATGCGTTCACCATTGGCACGGCAATATTCGAGAACAAGTTTGCGAAAGGCGGCAACACGGTCTCCTACCAATGCGCCAAAGTTCTCGAATGGTGCGCGACCATCAAGTGAGCCGCAGCCGCTTCCTTGAAAGGCATCGAATCGATCGATCGCCGTTCCTCTGTAAAGAGGCAAAGTCTACGTTCCGGCGCGTGCCGCATGGGCGGCTACGTAATCCCAACCGGCTCCCACGACCACGCTCCCGCAAGCACCGCACCCGATCACGAGAGAACCGTGCAGCCGGCCCACTCACAGGGACCGATCATCTGCGATCCCAATATGGCGGCGATTGATAGGTCAGCGATGTTGTTTTTGGATGTAGGTTCATTCGGGTAACCGTGCTAACGTTTCTACTGATTGGTTTATACAAGCACCGCCTTGGGGGCAGAATACTAAGATCGCGGCCCCAAGAAGAAACGGGCGAAACTGATCGCAGCACGCAGACACCGTTCCTTGGGAGGGGCCGGCCATGTCAGCGAAGGACCATATCGACGAAATTGGCAGCGTCCTGTGCGGCGGTGTTTCCGGTCGCGACAGTGTCGTGTTGCAGTCATGGAAACGGTGCGTCAATCAGTACGGCCTGGATCCAACCCGGCCAAGCCCGGCGAGCATCGTCACCGCCACTAAACTGAAGGAACACCGTGAACAGTCCGCTCGGCTGATCTCCATTGCGAGAAAAGGTCTGCAAACGCTATTTAGGCAGGTTGCAGGGCAAAACTATGTGCTCCTGCTCGCCGACCGACAAGGCGTGACTGTCGACTACTTCGGCGATTCTGCCTGTGAAGCCGAGTTGCGACGAGCGGGTCTCTATCTTGGATCGGACTGGTCGGAGAGCTTGGCCGGAACATGCGCGGTGGGGTCCTGCATTGCGACTGGCGAAGCCGTAACCATTCACCAGACCGATCACTTTGATCTCACCCATACTCCGCTGAGCTGCACGGCGTCGCCGATATTCGATACGAACGGTTTGCTGTCGGCCGTGCTTGATATTTCCCTTCTTCAGTCACCTCAGCCAAAGGTTAGTCAGAGCCTTGCGCTCCAGCTTGTAAACGCCTCCGCTCGACGGATTGAACTCGCCAATCTCATGGCGATGATGCGCTCGGAATGGGTGCTGAGGTTTTCCCATATGCCGGAGTTTCTCGACGTGGATCCCGAGGCGGCGATCGCGCTCGATGGTTCGGGGCGCGTTCTCGGCATGACGCATCGGGCTGCATCCATTCTGGCCCAGGCGGAGAACATCGACTGGCGGCACGGCGAATTGGTCATTGGCCAGCCGCTTTCCCGCTTTTTCGAGCTCAGCATCGACGATCTGCCGAATTTGACGCGGGCGCGGCCGACCGAAGAGCGTGTGATCTATCTGCGCGACGGCTCCGCGATGTTCGGACATGCGATCGCACCGCACCATAGCACGAGTGCTCTGATATCGGCCCGAACCGGGTTGCCGGCGTGCTTGCAAGCGCTGAGCGGTGACGACCCGGAAATGCGGTTGCTGGAAAGGAAGGCAGCGAAACTGGCCAACAGCCCAACCCCCATTTTGCTTAAGGGCGAAACCGGCGTTGGCAAAGAGCGGTTGTCGCGGGCGATCCATGCGAGCCGAGAGGGAGGTCGGCCGTTTGTCGCGGTAAACTGCGCCGCGCTCCAGGAGTCAGCCGTTGAGGAAGAGCTCTTCGGAAACACGGGCATTGATGGGCGTGTTCGGCGCGGCCTGATCGAAACCGCCAATGGTGGGACACTCTTCCTTGATCAGATCGGGGACATCCCCCTCGATGTCCAGTCCCGGCTGCTGCGCTTTTTGTCCGAAGGTGAATCGCTTCCGCTCGGGTCGCGCATGCCCATCAGAGTTACCGTGAAGGTCATTTCCGCGACCCATCGCGATCTTGAGGCAATGGTGAGCGAGGGAACCTTCCGGCACGATCTCTTTTTCCGCCTCGCTGGTGCGACCCTCGTGATGCCGCCATTGCGTGCGCGGCACGATTTTGACTGGTTGGTGAACGAAATCCTGCGTCAGCGGACTGTCGCGCACCCTCGAACCTATCGGTTGACGACCGCGGCGAGCATGGAGTTGAAGCATCGTCTGTGGCCAGGAAATATTCGCGAGTTGATCAACACCCTCGATGTGGCGGTGTCGATGTCGGCCACCGAAGTGATCGACCTCGAGGATCTGCCGGATCCGGTCTTCCCGGCGTTATCGGAGGTCCAGTCTCGTGCCACCCAGCCCGATGATCGGTTCGCTGATCTGGAAACTGTTTTGACCATATGCGGCTGGAATATCGCTCGCGCGGCACGCCGACTCGGCGTCAATCGAAGCACCGTGCACCGCCGGATGGAGCGGCTCGGCCTCCACCGACCCAATTAGCGGACTCGATCTGGTGCAAAGTGTTGCATTGCGCGCCGCCTGCAACACATCCGCTACGCTTCCGGCAATGTTTTTTTTGAAGTGCCGATCACTCAGCCGAATACGGCTTTATCGCCGATGGCTTGGTCGCAAACAATTCTCCCGGGTCAGAATACGGAGACTTTGGGAGAAACAGACCGCGCGGAAAAATCAGAAACCACGAGTTCGAGCAAATCGCGGATGCACTCGATGCCGCGTTTCTTGCACGCGATCTCACTAACTTCAAGGTCGCTCAGGGTAACGCCGAGGCCCGTGGCAAGGCAGCAACCAACAAGCAAGACAGGACAGCGCAGGGAGGGACGATATGCAGTTCAATAGAGACGACCTGATCAAAGCTTATCGCGGAATGCGAACGATCAGGGATTTCGAGGAACGGGTCCATGAGGAGTTTTCCGCCGGGAAAATACCGGGGTTCGTACATTTGTATGCGGGCGAAGAAGCCTCAGCGGTCGGCATATGCTGGCATCTCGACAATCGCGACAAGATCGCGAGCACCCATCGCGGACATGGCCACTGCATCGCGAAAGGCGTCGACGTGAAGGGCATGATGAAAGAAATCTATGGCCGACGCGACGGCCTTTGCGGCGGCAAGGGTGGATCGATGCACATTGCCGATCTTAGCAAGGGCATGATGGGTGCGAACGGCATCGTTGGCGGTGGCCCCCCGCTGATCTGCGGCGCTGCCATGACAGCGAAATACAAGAAAACCGGGGGCGTGGCCGTCGCATTTGTCGGCGACGGGGGATCGAATCAAGGCACCACCCTGGAGTCCTATAACCTCGCCAATGTCTGGAAGCTGCCAGTGATCTTCGTGGTCGAAGATAACGGCTATGCCGAGGCGACGTCGGCGAAATGGTCGGTGGCCGGCAGCCAGCTTGACCGCGCAAAGGGTTTCGGAATGCCGGGCGTCGAGGTCGACGGGCATGATTTCTTCGCCGTCCACGACGCGGCGCAGGAGGCCATTGATCGCGCGCGCAACGGCGACGGCCCGAGCCTCATGCATGTTCGGCTCAATCGCTTCTTCGGCCACTTCGAAGGCGACGCGATGACCTATCGCGGAGAGGGCGAGATTCAGCGGGTTCGCGATGAACAGGACAGCCTGAAAATTTTTCGCACTCGCGTGACAGAGATGGCTCTTCTTGACCATGAACAGCTCGATGCGGTCGACACCGAAGTCGCGCACCTCATCGACGAAGCGGTTTCAGAATCGGAATCGGCACCACCACCCACCGAAGCCGACCTGCAGACCGATGTCTACGTGGCTTATTGAGGGAGAGAAGAAAAATGGCGAAGAAATCATATCGTCAAGCGATCAACGAAGCGATCGCTCAAGAAATGCGGCGTGATGAGAACGTGCTGGTCTGGGGCGAGGACAATGTCGGCGGGGCCGGCGGCGACGGCGAGCAAGATGCCTGGGGCGGTGTGCTCGGTGTGACCAAGGGCCTCTATCCGGAATTCGGGTCCGAACGCGTGCTCGACACGCCGATCAGCGAAAGCGCCTTCATCGGCGCGGCGGTCGGTGCGGCGGCCACGGGCCTGCGCCCAGTCGCCGAGTTGATGTTTGTCGACTTCATGGGCGTCTGCTTTGACCAAATCTTCAACCAGGCGGCCAAGTTCCGCTACATGTTTGGTGGCAATGCCGTCACCCCAATCGTTGTCCGCACCATGTATGGCGGCGGTTTCAGGGCAGCGAGCCAGCACAGCCAGTGCCTCTACCCGATGTTCACCCACGTCCCGGGACTCAAGGTCGTCGTCCCGTCATCGCCTTACGAGGCAAAAGGGTTGATGATTCAGGCAATCCGGGACGACGATCCGGTGATGTTCTTCGAACACAAGGTCATGTATGACGACGAGGAAGAGGTCCCCGACGATCCTTACACGATCCCCTTCGGCGAAGCGAACCTGACGCGGGAAGGCGATGATGTGACCATCGTCGCGTTTGGCAGGATGGTTGGGTTCGCCAACCAGGCAGCGGATACGTTGGACAAGGAAGGCATCTCCTGTACGGTCCTGGATCCTCGGACGACGTCGCCATTCGATACCGAAACGATCCTTGAATGTGTCGAGGAAACCGGTCGGCTTGTGATCGTTGATGAGGCCAATCCGCGCTGCTCCATGGCCTCTGACGTCTCGGGGCTTGTTGCCCAGGAGGCGTTCAAAGCCTTGAAGGCGCCGATCCGGATGGTGACGCCGCCCCATACACCCGTGCCGTTCGCCCCCGAGCTGGAAGACGCATATCTGCCGAATGCGGACAAGATCGTGGCGGCGGTTAGGACCGCGATGGCGTAACGGCGATCCGGCCGGGCGTCAACGTCCGTTCCAGATGGGAGGAAAACCGAAATGCCAGAACGGCTAAAAAATCAGCGTATTGTCGTCTCCGGCGGTGGTCGAGGTATTGGCGTGGAGATAGCAAAGCGACTCGCTGGCGAAGGTGGCAGCGTGTTGATCGCCGATATCGACGAAACGGTTGCCCGCGAAACCGCTGAAGCCATCGAGAACAGTGGTGGCATGGCGTCACCTTGCAAGGTTGATGTCCGTGATCCCGGCAGCGTGACGGCGATGATTGGCGCGGCGGTCGACACCTTCGGTGGCCTCGACAGCATCTTCAACAATGCAGGGATTGCCCAGGTGCGCCAGTTTCTCGAGATCACTGAGGAAGACTGGCACACTGTTATGGACGTGAACGGCTTGGGCGTCCTCATCTGCATGCAAGAAGCTGTCAAGCAGATGCTCAAGCAGGACAGCGGTGGCAGCATCATCAACATGGCCTCGATAGCCGGCAAGCAAGGTTATGAGCCTATCGCGCACTATCGCGCACTATCGCGCACTATCGTGCCACCAAGTTCGGTGTTGTGGCCTTGACCCAAGCGGCTGCTCGCGCATTCGGAGAACACAAAATAGGGGTCAACGCGATCTGCGCAGGCGTGCTTGCCACGGAAATGTGGAAGCTGATCGACAAGGGTTTCCGCGACAGTGGATTGACTACTCGAGAGAACGAGGCGTTCGAGAACTTCGCCAACACGGCGCTTCTCGGGCGGGCCTCCCAACCGGATGACATGGCTGGTGTGGCAGCGTTCCTCGCTTCGTCGGGTTCGGCCTTTATGACTGGGCAGACCCTGATCGTCGACGGCGGCATCGTTCTCGACTGAGCAGCGCGGCGGAATTAGTGCCTGTAACGAAAAAGCGACGGAGGAAGGAATGATGAAAGCAGGAGCTGCGTACCAGTCGCGACCGCCAAATGAAGATCTGGTTCAGCCGAACTAAGACACGGTGACGCCCGCAACCTGGGTGCGAACGTCACTACTCCGTTTTTTTAATCCGCCGGAGGTGAAGGTTAATGAAAAATGAGCAATGAAATCGTCCCTATCGTCATGCCGAAATGGGGTTTGGCGATGACGGAGGGAATACTAACAGCTTGGAACATCGAAGAAGGCGCGGAGATCGAGCCTGGGGTCGACATCGCGGAAATCGAAACGACGAAAATTACGAATGTCTTCGAAGCACCGGTCTCGGGTCTCGTCCGCCGGCTAGTGGCTTCCAAAGGCGAGACGCTGCCGGTTGGCGCTCTCCTTGCGATCGTCGCCGACACGTCGGTCTCCGATGCCGATGTCGACAAATATGTGACCGAGTTCCAGGCGCACTTCGTGCCCGAAGAAGAAAGTGGAGACGTTGCGGCGGAACCTGAATCGATCGAGATCGACGGCCGTTCCATCTCATACCTCAGTCTGGGTCCGGACGACGGCGACGTCGTCCTCCTGATCCATGGCTTCGGCGCCGACGTGAAAGGATGGATGTTCAATCAGCCCGTTCTCGCCGAAGAGCGACGAGTGGTTGCGCTCGATCTGCCAGGACACGGCCGGTCAGCGAAAGATGTCGGCGCCGGCGACATCGCCGTGTTCTCGGATACCGTGACAGAGTTCATCTCGGAGAAAGGCTTCGAGAAGGTCCACCTGGTCGGCCATTCTCTGGGCGGCGGCGCCGCGCTGAAGGCTGCGGCTCTGCCGTCCGTCGTCTCGCTGACGCTGATCGCGCCCATAGGACTCGGAAAAGAGATCAACTCCGAGTTCATGGAGGGCCTCCTCGCCGCCAAGCGGCGCAACGCGCTCCGGCCGGTTCTTGAACAGCTGGTCGCGGATCCGGATCTCATCGGGCGTGACATGATGGAGGACGTTTTGAAGTTCAAACGCCTCGATGGCGTGGATACCGCGCTAAGGAAAATCATCTCGGCAAATTTCGAAGGCGGTTCGCAATCGGCCGATCTGCGCGGCGCGCTTTCGGACCTCTCAACCCCGGTCACGGTCATATGGGGCGCCGAAGACAAGATCATTCCGTCCGAGCATTCCGAGGGCCTGCCGGCGAGTGTTGAGGTGCAGGTTATCCCGACCGCCGGACACGTTCCGCAAATGGAAGCGTCGGGAGCAGTCAACGATCTGATCATAGCAACGATTGGAAAGGCATAGGACAAAGGCAGGCAATTACAGCGACCTCGCGAAAGATGTCGACAAACGTGTCGGTACGCTCTTCAAGGCCGCGCCGAAGCCGATGGGCGCTTACAGCCAACTTGCCCAGGCAGCGAGTTCTGACGGTGCGATTGAGGCCAAAATCAAAGAGTTGATGGCTTTGGCGATCTCGGTCGCATCAAGGTGCGAGGATTGCATCACTTACGATTGCCGGGGGGAAGTGCCGGACGTAGAGCGGCGTCTGTCAACCACAGGAGAGAGGCCTTATGCCTGCTCAACCTTCGTATAGCCCGCCGCGAAGCCCTGAAGGGACATGGTGATGTTGATCTGTTTCTTTTTCAGGTTCTAAATGCCCAGGCGCAGAACACCGCCGCCCTTCAGAGACTGGAGCATCTGCTCGGAAACCGGCTGTCTGACGACCGATCGCCGGTCGTTCACATCCGCAATTGCGGTCTCGACTGCATCGAAGATTGCCGCTTCAGTCCGCAGGAAACCAATGATCCTAAATCCGGCAGTTGTGACTGGTGAGGATCGATGAGAATGGTTGTAGG
>CAKZLS010000165.1 GCA_937127205.1 uncultured Rhodospirillales bacterium | reverse complement strand
GTGTTCTCGCGTTTGTGTTAACGCTTTCCGTCCACCGTGATGCTGGTTCCGGGCTGTACGATCGCGGGGCTGTTGCGGTAGGAGCCGGCGGTGCCGTAACCGGGGGTGGTCACCCGGTTGTCGAGGGGCACTTGTGGTCCCGGCCGTACCACTGGCGCGTTGCCGCGGACTGCCGGGCTGGTGATCTCCGGGTTGGTGACTGAGGGGCGGCGTCCGATACCGGCGCCATAGGATCTGCTGCCGACTGTTGGCGAGCCGACTCTCGCGCCGCCGATGGAGGATCCGCCGATGGCGGCTCCCGACGAATATCCGCCCACGCTACCGCGGCTTTGGGCATCCGCGTGCCAGGGGGAGGCGGTCACCGTCATTGCCGCCAGCATGACTCCGAGTAGCAATCTCATTTTCATCGTGGATACCTCTATATGTTTTGTATGTTTTCTGGAGTCTGGCCTTCAATCGGTTCGTGTTCAACTGCAAAGCCAACCGCCAATCGCACACATTTTCAACAAGGCGAGGGTTGAGAACCATAAAGTCCGCACATAAATCATGGCTATGAAATCGAGGGGAAATGAGAACTGGTTCCGCTGACCAGGGTTCACCCTCTGGGTTGAGCTTTTGATTACAGAGCTGAAAGTTAGAGGAGGTGCAAATGGTTAGGTATTCGCCGGGCACGGCGCTTTGGTCGGACCCGCTGTCAACGCTTCGCCGGATCCAGGAGGAGATGAACAGGGGCGTGGGCGGGTCCCGCTGGCATGCAACGACCGAATTTCCGCCACTCAACGTGTGGCGCGGAGAAGGAGGTGTGCTGGTCACAGCCGAGGTTCCTGGCGTGAGCATCGACGATATCGAACTCACTGTTCACCAGAACACGCTCACCATCAAAGGGAAGAGCGTGCCCGACGGCAATGTCCCCGAAGAAAGCTTCCACCGCCGGGAGCGACACTACGGACCGTTCGGGCGCACTATCGCGTTGCCATATGGCGTCGATTCAGACGGGGTCAAGGCGACCACCAATAACGGTATTCTGACGATTGAATTGCCGCGGCCCGAAACCGAGAAGCCGAAACGCATCGAAATCACCCAGGGATGAAAGGGAGAACCGAGCGATGACCGATAACACTTCAGGCGTGTCGGCGGGCACCGAACGGACGGCGCAAGGGACACGCGACGTCCCGGTTTTCTCACCCACGACCGACATCCACGAAACCGCGGACGCATTAATCGTGACCGTTGAAATGCCGGGGATCGACAAGGACGGCGTCAACGTCGCCCTTGAGCAGCGGGAACTAACAATCGCCGGGCATTGCCGCCCGTTCGCTCCGGATGGCTATGCCCTCACGCATGCCGAATACCGGGAGGGCGATTTCGAGCGGTCGTTCACCCTTTCGGATGCCATTGACGGTAGCGCCATCCAGGCCTCTATGAAAGATGGCATCCTAACCCTGACGCTTCCCAAGGCGAAGCCGGAGCCATCGAAGACCATCAACGTCACGGCGGGCTGAGCTGGGAGAAGCACTGTCGCGGGCCCCGGCGCATTGACGATTGGGGCGCGGCGGCGCGTCCCGCTCTTTTCCGCGTCGGTCGGGATGTATATGTTCGGATGACGCTCGGCATGTCCCGCCGGGTGTTCGAGCCCAGGACAGTCTCATGATCAAGCTCTGCGTATTCGATTGCGACGGCACGCTGATCGATAGTGAACATTCGATCGTTTCGTGTATGGGCTCGGCGTTTGCGGCACATGGATTGGTCGAACCGACGGCGGCTTCCATTCGCAATGTCGTGGGGCTGGCCCTGACACCCGCGGTTGCCCGGTTACTCCCTGAGAGCGACTCAGAGGCCCATGAAAGGGTTGCCGAAAGCTACCGTGATGCCTTTACCCGCCTTCGTCAGGGCGGCACCGTGCACGAGCCGCTCTATCCCGGCGTTGTGGAGGCGCTGGAGGCCATCGAGGCGGCCGGGTGGCTATTGGGTGTGGCGACCGGAAAGTCGTACCGCGGTCTGATCGCAACCCTCACCGGGCATGGCCTTCATCAACGCTTCGTCACTCTGCAGACTGCCGACACCGCCGCGAGCAAACCGCACCCGGAGATGATGCTGCGCGCCATGGACGAGGCGGGGGCGGAGCCGGAAGCCACCGTCATGGTCGGCGACACCACCTATGACATGGAGATGGCGCGGAACGCCGGAGCTTTCGCCGTTGGCGTGGCGTGGGGCTATCATGAAGAACAACACCTTTGGGATGCCGGCGCTCACGCGGTGATCGGCGATTGTGCCGATCTGCCCGCGGTGGTGGAGCGGATCGCGAACCCAACCCGTTCGCCATGAGTTGGACCGCCAAGCGCTTTTACAAGACAGCGGAAGTGGCGGCAGCGCCCGGCGGGTTTTCGGTGACGCTGGACGGCCGGCCGGTCAAGACACCGGTCGGCTCCCCGCTGGTATTGCCCACGACGGACTTGGCGGCGGCGGTGGCCGAGGAGTGGCTGGCCCAGCAAGAGACGATCAAGCCCCAATCCATGCCGATAACGCAATTGGCCGCGACCACCCTGGACCGGGTCGGGCCGCAGCGCGCGGCGATGATCGACCTGGCTCTTTCCTACGCGTCCACCGATTTGGTGTGTTACCGTGCCGACTCGCCGGCCGATTTGATCGAGCGTCAGGAAGCCGATTGGCAACCGCTTCTCGATTGGCTGTCGGCGACATGCGGGGCGCGGTTGGAAGTAACCTCGGGAATAATCCCTCTAGAGCAGCCGGTCGAAGCGCTGGACAAATTGCGCATTGTGATCACCGGGTTTACCGATGTCGAGCTGACCGCTCTGATCACCGGCATGCAGGCTTTAGGTTCGCTGGTGATCGCGCTGGCGCTGATGTTGGGACGGGTGGACGCATATAGGGCGTTTGCGCTATCGCAACTGGACGAGAGCTATCAGATCGAGCGTTGGGGTGACGACGAAGAAGCCGCGGAGCGCCGTCAGTCTCTGCGTGAAGAGGTTCGTTTGGCCGCGGTATTTCTCGAACTCGCAAGATCATCCGATAAGGAGACGACATGAGTGGAGACGATGACGCGAACGTAAAAACGGTCCAGGTGCGCATTGAAGGCCGGGTCCAGGGGGTCTGGTACCGCGGCTGGGCCGTTGCCGAGGCATCGACCCGCAAACTCGCCGGCTGGGTCCGCAATCGCCGGGACGGTTCCGTCGAAGCCATGTTTTCGGGACCGAAGGCAGTGGTCGACGATATGCTCGAAGCGTGTTGGCAGGGACCGCCCGCGGCCCGGGTGACGGCGGTACACCCGCGTCCGGCGGATGCGCCCGCGAAACCCGGGTTCCACCCGCTGGCGACCGAATAATACCAACTTGTGCTACGGGTTAGGCGGCCCCTTGCGGGGCGTCGTCGCTCTCCCAGACGCAGAGCCGGTCGCGGCCGGTGTGTTTGGCCCGGTAGAGCGCTTGGTCGGCGCGCTCGATCGTCTGTTCCACGGAGCAGTCCGGGTCCACCTGGGCGATACCGAAGGAGCAGGTGATCGCAATCGACCCGCCGCCTTCGATGGCGACCGGCTTGGACCGCAGCGCCTGCAGCAGCCGCTCGATCACGGTGACCGCCATCGGCGCCGAAATGTCGGGCAGGCAGATTAGAAACTCCTCTCCGCCATACCGGTAAACCGTATCGTAGGGGCGAAGCGCATTCATCAAGCTTTCCGCGGTGGCCATCAGCACTTGGTCCCCGGCGCCGTGGCCGTGAGTATCGTTGACGGACTTGAAATGGTCGAGGTCGGCGAGCGCGAAGCAGGCGGGCCGGTCGAGACGCAGCGCCCGAGCCCGCTCGCGCTCCAGGTCGCGGTTCATGGCTTGGCGGTTGTGCATGCCGGTCAGCGGATCGAGATCCGATGACGCGCTGGCGAAGGCTTTCTCGAGGCGCCGGGCGTTGGCGACGAAGGCGGCGGCGGCGTCCATGAATGCGTCATAGTCCGAAGCCGCCACCGGGGCGCCCGAACGCGCGGTTTGGGCGAGGGCATAGGCGCGCTCGTGCATGTCCTGATGGAGATTGGCGAGGGCTCGGAGCGCCGGCTGATTGACCAGGCTCTCGTGCTGGTTCTTGACATACCAGGCGCCGAACCGGCCGAGATCGCGGGGATCGTCGGCGGCATCGCCCGGCGAAACCGGGGCACCACAGAGAAAAACCCGGTGCCAGGCTTTCAGCCACGCCATGTGGTCGCCGAGCGCCTGGTCCAATTCCGCCAGGACGTCCCTTGTGGTCAGGTGAGGTCGGATCGAGGGCATGACCGCCATGGTGCGCCGGAAGCAGGTCGTCGATCAAGGGAGGCGGGCACGCGCCTGTTTTTGCCGTGATCGGTGATTGTTTTCCAGGAGTGCGCTATCGCCACACGTTGACGCAATTGCGGCCGTTGCGCTTGGCCGCGTAGAGCGCCTGATCGGCCATGTCCAGCGCCGCCTCCACGCCACGTTCGCGGACCAGCGGCGCGACGCCCACGGAAACCGTCATTCCAACCTGATCATCGCCGCGAATCGGTATGGACCAGCGCGCCACCCTCAGCCGCAGGCGCTCGACGATGGCCCAAGCGGCGCGGAGATCGGCGTTGGGTAGGCAGATAACGAACTCATCACCGCCGTAGCGGAAAACCTTGTCGTAGGGACGGATGCTGGCGGCCAGCAGCGAAGCCAAGCTCCGCAGCACCGCGTCTCCGGCCGCGTGGCCATGGGTGTCGTTGATTTCCTTGAAATTATCGAGATCCACCAACGCGACGCAGCAGGGTTGCTGGTTGCGCGCCAAGCGCTCGCGCTCCACAGTGAGCTTGCGCTCCATGGCGTGCCGGTTGCCGAGACCGGTGAGCGGGTCGATGTTGGCGAGGCTGTTCCACGAGTCGTTCTGCAATCGCCGCAGCAAGCTGTTGAACTGGTGTACGTCGGCCATCAGCGCGTCGTAGTCCGCGGGCGGCAACCGATGATCCTTGCGGACCGCATCGGCAATGCGTTCGGCCCGTTTTTTCGTCCGGCTCAAATGTTTGGCGATTTCCGCGAATTCCGGATCTTTGGCGAGAACGGATGTGCGCAACTCGTCGAACCGCCCGGCAAAATCGAACGGCGGCGGAGACGCCTGCAGCTTGGCGCCCGGTTCCAGGCAGCCGAGGACATACAGGTGCCAGTCTTTCAGCCACTCCGCATGGGCCGAAGACGCCGCCTCGACATCGCGGAGAGCGCGCAGGATATCGGTGGGCTGATCGGTGCCGGAAAGGGCGGCGGGCAGATCGTTTGACGGCGCCGCGACCCTCTGCCATTTCTCCGATGCCGGTTCGCCTTCCGGCATGACGGGGGTGGTATCCCGCGTTGGGTCCGCCGTCATCGCGCGGCGCCCCGTGGAGCCTGACCGTTAGATCTTTGCAACACGATCTTCCCCCCGGATGAAACATAACCACAAGGTGACAATTCAAAATGTTCCACGGATTGGAAAGGCAATCAACACTCGTCGCTCGATTTGTCTCGCGCACGGCATCCTTTGCGAGCAAAAGCGCAAGGCATTGGTTACCGGCCGTAACGTCAAGAAGCAATCGGCAACCGAGGATCTCAAAAAAAAGATCTAATTGCTCTCTTTTGTATTTTCGGCGGGGACAGCCGCACTTTCCGGGGGCAAGGCCTCTCTATCGGCATTTTCGAATCGCGGCGGCACGGTCGCTCGAAGCGCAGCATCTACATCGGCCAGGGTTGCGTCGATGCCCAGATCGGCGAGCGAGGTGACGCCATGCTCGGCGATGCCGCAGGGAACGATGCCGCCGAAATGACTGAGGTCGGGGTCGATGTTGATGGCGATACCGTGAAAGGTAATCCAGCGGCGCACACGCACCCCGATGGCCGCGATCTTGGCCTCTCGTCCGCCGCCCCGTTCCACCCAGATGCCGACCCGGTCGCATCGCCGCTCGCCGGTGACGCCGAGGCGCGCCAGCGCGTCGATTACCCAGCCTTCGAGATCGTGGACATAGGCGCGCACGTCGCTTCCGCGCCGCCGCAGATCGAGCATGACATAGGCCACCCGTTGTCCCGGGCCGTGATAGGTATAGCGGCCGCCGCGGCCGGTTGAATAAACCGGCAGGGCGGCCGCGTCGAGCAGTTCTTCGGGGCGCGCGCTGGTGCCGGCGGTGTATAGCGCCGGATGCTCCAACAACCATACGGCCTCGGCTTCCCGCCCGGCGCGGATGGCGTCAACGCGGTGCTCCATAAAGGCGACCGCGTCGGGATAGTCGACCGGGTCAACGCTCTCCAGCCACTGCAGACCGCCGATCCGGCCGGCGGCCCGAATGGTGGCCCGAATGGTGATACCGGCCGCCGGCGGCCGTTCGTGGGATTCGTTGGAGGGGGGAGGGGACAAGGACATGCTGCTTTCGGTGTTCGCGGCCGTTTTGGCGCCTCTTGTTCGCGCTGCGGGCTCGAATATGGCGCTGTTGAATAGGGGACGCTTGATCACGGGACAATGATTTGATATCCCCCGCCTATTAAATCTGTATGATACCTTGCCAATGCAAGGAACCATGCACACACAAGGATATGGGCGGTCGTGGCGGAACCGGTAGACGCGCAGCGTTGAGGTCGCTGTGGGCGAGAGCCCGTGGAAGTTCGAGTCTTCTCGACCGCACCATTCCTTGAGGCCCGTCACCGGCAACGGGCCTCAAATCGTATCATAACGCAATCAATTTGGTTCATTCCCGAACGCGGCCACGCGGGTTCCGGGGCGGCGATGCAAACGCGGCGCAAACGGCGAGACCGTAACGCGCACGACGAGAAAGCGCCGGCGATAAGGCCCCGGTGAAAAGGCCCCGGTGAAAAGGCTAAGAGGTTCAGAGGAGGCGGGCGCGGTGACGCAGTCGGAGCGCGAAGACCAGAAAATCGAAACCGACGCCGCCGAAACCGCGACCGTCGAGCCCGAAGCCATCCCCGAGGCCGTCGACGAGTTGAATTCGACCCTGGTGGAGGCGGTTGAGGACGCGCTGGACCGCGAGGACGGCGCCGACGTGCGGCGCCTCATCGAGCCGCTGCACGACGCCGACGTCGCCGACCTGATTCAGCAGCTGGGCACCGACGAGCGCCGCCAGTTCGTCAAGACCATCCGGATGGAACTGCATCCGGACATCCTCTCCGAAGTGGACGACGAGGTCCGCGAGGACATCATCGAGCAACTGGGGCCGCTGCGAACGGCGGCGGCCATCGCCGAGCTCGAGACCGACGACGCCATCGACGTCATCGCCGAGCTGGACGAGGACGACCGCCAGCAGGTTCTCGATGCCATCCCGGCCGCCGACCGGGCGTTGATCGAGGAAGGCCTGGCCTATCCCGAGGACAGCGCCGGCCGGCTGATGCAGCGCGAACTGGTGGTCGTGCCCGTGTTCTGGACAGTGGGCGAGACCATCGATTTCCTGCGGCGCACCGCCGATGACGACCCGGACCGGCTGCCCGAGGACTTCTTCGACATCTTCATCGTCGACCCCGCCTATCACCCCGTGGGCGCGCTATCGCTCAGCCATCTGCTGCGCAGCCGCCGCTACGTACCGGTGACCGACATCATGGAGCCGGAGCTCAAGGTCATCTCCACCGAAACCGACCAGGAAGAGGTGGCGTTCCTGTTCCGCCAGCGCGACCTCACGTCGGCGCCGGTGGTGGACAAGCATGGCCGGCTGGTGGGGGTGATCACCATCGACGACGTAGTCGACGTCATCGACGAGGAGGCCGAGGACGACATCATGCGCCTCGGCGGCGTGCAGCAGGACGATTTCTACACCGACGCCGCCAAAACCGTTCGCTCGCGATTCGCGTGGCTGGTGGTCAACCTCGGCACTGCGATCCTGGCCTCGCTGGTGATCGGCGCTTTCGACGCCACCATCGAGCAGATGGTGGCGCTGGCGGTACTCATGCCCATTGTTGCGTCCATGGGCGGCAACGCCGGCACCCAGAGCCTGACGGTGGCGGTCCGCGCGCTCGCCACCAAGGAGCTGACGGCGGCCAACGCCACCCGGGTGATCGGCAAGGAGCTGGTGGTGGGCGGCGTCAACGGCGTGCTGTTCGCCATCCTCTGCGGTATCGTCGCCTGGCTGTGGTTCGGCGATGTCGCGGTCGCGGTGGTGCTGGGAATGGCGATGATCATCAACATGGTGGTCGCGGCGCTGGCCGGCCCGCTGATACCGCTGGCGCTCGAGCGTGTCGGCGTCGATCCGGCGGTGGCGTCGGGCGTCTTCCTGACCACGGTGACCGACGTGGTCGGCTTCTTCGCCTTCCTCGGCCTGGCT
>CAKZLS010000164.1 GCA_937127205.1 uncultured Rhodospirillales bacterium | reverse complement strand
GGCTCCGCAGGGTCAGACCTTTCAACAGTTATGGTCGGCGCGGGGAGGCCAGAGGCATTGAGCGCTTCCCGCGAGAAGGTATTGACCGATATCCGCAAATCCCTCGGGCGCGGACCCGTATCCGGATGCGTTGCCGCAGCGTTGCGGCAACGGTTCGAACACCCCGCGTCCAACGTGATACCCGCCCGTAGCCGATTGGACCGGGTGTCGCGGGTCAACCTGTTCGTTACAGAAGCGGAAAAGGTGGACGCGACGACCGAACGGCTGAGCACATGGGACGACATCCCCGCGGCCATCGCCCGTTATCTAAAGTCGGCCAATCTGCCGACAACCTTGCGTGTCGCGACAGGAACCGACGTGGGCGCCATACCATGGTCCAACGAACCGCTGCTGAGTGTCGAGACCGGCCCGGCCGAGGGCAACGACGCGGTCGGCGTGACGGGTGTGTTCGGGGGTGTCGCAGAGACCGGAACTTTGGTTATGCTGTCCGGTCGGGAGCATCCGACAACCCTCAACTTCCTGCCGGACACGCACATTGCGGTTGTTTCCGTAGACCAAATTGCCGGCACCTATGAAGAAATCTGGGCAAAGCTTCGCGACAGCTTGGGACACGGCAACATGCCACGGGTGGTGAATTGGATTACCGGCCCATCGCGGACCGCCGACATCGAACAGACCTTGCTGTTGGGGGCTCACGGTCCGCTCAGACTGCACATCTTGATTATCGATGCCTAAAGACACGCAATCCGGCGGCGGCCGCGACAAGGCCGTCTCCGATGAGGAACTGTGGCGCCGGATCACCGCCGAAGTCAAACCGCTTCGCTCGCGCGGCAAGGCCCAGCCGCCTGGTGAAGCCCCGCGTCAAACCGAAAAGCGAACCACCCCGGTACCGGTACCCGGCATCAGACCCGTAATGCCACCGGTGAGAAAAAAAGCGGCCGAAGCGCCCGAACTGACGCATGGCATGGCTTCCGGGGTCGACAAGCGGACGCTCGCGAAGTTACGGCGGGGGCAAATCGCCATCGAGGCAGAGATCGATCTGCACGGGAGCACCCAAGATCAGGCTCATCGGACCCTTGAGGCATTTCTCGCCCGCTCCCAAGCCGCGGGACGCCGTTGCGTGCTGGTCATAACGGGAAAAGGGTTTCGCACCGACGGAACCGGCGGAGTCCTTCGGAATGCGGTGCCGCGCTGGATGAATGAATCCCCGAACCGGGAGAGAATTCTCGCGTTTAGCCATGCGATTCCGCCCGACGGCGGCGAGGGTGCCCTTTACGTGTTGCTGCGAAGGACCCGGCGGCCCGGCGGACGGGCTCTTAGAGAATGAACTTGGTCAAATCGGCGTTTCTGGCGAGTTCGCCGACCGTCGCCCGGACGATCTCGGCATCGATCGTCAACTGATCGCCGGAGCGTTCCGACGCCGTGAAGCTGATCTCTTCCACCAGTTTTTCCAGCACCGTCTGCAACCGCCGGGCGCCGATGTTCTCGACACCATGATTGATCTCCTCGGCGAGGGTGGCGATTTCCTGAACGGCGTCATCGGTGAACGTAAGCGTTACGTTCTCGACGCCCATCAAAGCCGTGTACTGTTTGATCAGGCTCGCTTCCGGCTCCGTTAGAATGCGAACGAAATCCTCGCGGGTCAGGGCCTTCAGCTCCACCCGGTTCGGCAGGCGGCCCTGCAGCTCCGGAAGCATGTCGGACGGTTTTGCAACGTGGAACGCGCCGGATGCAATAAACAGAATATGATCGGTCTTCACCGATCCCCGTTTCGTCGGCACCATCGTGCCCTCGATCAGCGGCAGCAGATCCCGCTGCACACCCTCGCGGCTGACATCCGCGCCCTGACGCTCCGACCTGGCGGTGATCTTGTCGACCTCGTCCAGGAACACGATTCCGTTGTCTTCGACCGCCTCGATGGCTTCCTTGACCACCTTGTCCTCGTCGAGAAGCTTGTCCGCCTCCTGATCGATCAAAACCTCATATGAATCTGCGACCGACATTTTTTTCGGCTTGGTTGGTGCCCCGCCGAATGCCTTGCCCAGCATTTCTCCGATGTTGAGCATCCCCATCTGGGCGCCGGGAACGCCCGGGATGTCGAATGTGGGGAGTTGTTGACCGGTGTTTTCGGCAACCTGAATCTCCACTTCCCGATCGGCGAGTTCGCCGTTCCTCAGCATCTTGCGGAACTTTTCACGGGTTTCGGACTTGGCGGTGTCGCCGACAAGGGCGTTGATCACTTGGTCCTCGGCCGCCAGCTCGGCCTTGGCGACCACCTGCTTGCGCAGGCGCTCCCGCGTCATATGGACGGAGATTTCCACCAGATCGCGGATGATCTGCTCCACATCGCGCCCGACGTAGCCGATTTCAGTAAATTTGGTGGCCTCGACCTTGAGGAAGGGCGCTTGCGCCAGATTGGCAAGGCGCCGTGCGATTTCGGTCTTGCCCACGCCGGTGGGGCCGATCATCAGAATGTTCTTGGGCAGCACCTCTTGGCGCATGTCGTCTTCGAGTTGTTGACGTCGCCAACGGTTGCGCAGAGCGATGGCTACGGCGCGTTTCGCGTCGTTTTGACCGACAATGTAGCGGTCCAGTTCGGAGACGATTTCGCGGGGCGTAAAACTGGTCATAGGGTCTCGATTACGATCTTGCTGTTCGTATAAACGCAGATATCGGCGGCTACCGCCATCGATTTGCGGGCAATGGCTTCGGCATCCATGTCGTCGCGATCGATCAAAGCACGGGCTGCCGACAGGGCGAAATTCCCGCCTGACCCGATGCCGATGAGGCCTTCTTCGGGTTCGAGTACGTCGCCGGTTCCCGTGAGGACCAGCGAAACGGACTTGTCGGCCACCGCCATCATCGCTTCCAGGCGCCGCAAATAACGATCGGTGCGCCAATCCTTGGCGAGCTCCACACACGCCCGGACCAATTGCGTCGGATACTGCTCGAGTTTGCCCTCCAGGCGCTCGAACAGCGTAAATGCGTCCGCCGTGGCGCCCGCGAAACCGGCAATGACCGATCCGTCCCCCAAGCGCCGCACCTTGGTAGCGTTGGACTTGATGATGGTGCTTCCCAGGCTCACCTGACCGTCGCCGGCAACGACGACTTGGCCACCCTTGCGTACGGCAAGGATGGTGGTTCCGTGCCAGTTCTGCCCGTCTTGATTCGTCATGGATCCCAGTAATCTGGAGTGATGGACCGGCGCAGTTGCGCTCCGGCGATCGATGCTTGGCCAGGATTTATGCTTCTCGTGAAGCCCGGTCAAGGGTGCCACCAGCAAGTCGCCCGAAGAAACGCGGCTTTGCTTACGCAAATGCGGAGTCTTGATCCAAACCATGACGGTCTCGGTGGCATATTCAAGGTCAAGACCGAGAACCGCCATTCCGCTATATTTCTACTGTGCATGGGGTTGATATCGACTTTTTGGTTATCCCCCCCCCCCCCCCCCCCTATCGGCAGGCATGATGTTTCTCGGCACGGACCGGATAGCGGTTTTCTCAGGATCCTGATACAAGCGTTCGAAACTTTCGAAGAGGTACGAACATGCGCGTAGCGAAGATCGAGCGCAAAACATCCGAAACCACGGTAACGGCGTCGGTCAAGCTGGACGGCACCGGCCAGTACGACGTGTCCACGGGCGTTGGTTTTCTCGACCACATGTTGGAGCAATTGTCCCGCCACAGCTTGATCGATCTGACCGTGAGAGCCGAGGGCGACCTGCACATCGATCCTCATCACACCACGGAGGACACCGGCATCACCATCGGCCAGGCCGTTTCGGAGGCGCTGGATGATCGCCGCGGCATCCGGCGGTTCGGGTCGGCGCTGTCAGCCATGGACGAAACCCTGTCGAGGGTGGTCGTCGATGCCTCGAACCGCCCGTATCTGATTTGGAACGTTCGCTTCGGGCAACCGCAGCTGGGCGGGCTCGACACCGAGTTGGTGAAGGAGTGGTTCCAGGCGTTCGCCCAGAATGCGGGCATCACGTTGCATGTTGAAAACCTGTACGGGGAAAACAGTCATCATATCTGCGAGTCATGCTTCAAGGGATTGGCGCGGGCTCTCCGCGAAGCGATCGAAGTGGATCCGCGGAAGGCCGGTGAGGTGCCGTCCACCAAGGGTGTTCTAGGAGGAACGCTTTAGGCTGGCCGAATTCGTGTGGGGGAAACAATCCTACACCATCGGAATTTGAATTGAGACGTCATGCGTATTTATAGCGTTCATATGCGCCGCCAAAGCCTCGATCCCGATCGCGACATGGTACTGGTCAAGGAAGGGTTTAGTTGGCCGGCGCTGTTTTTCAGCGTGTTTTGGGCGCTATGGTGCCGGCTGTGGTGGGTCGCGCTCGGGCTTGTTGTGGTGAATGTGGTTGTCTCCGCCGTGCTGACGGTTTTGGGTGCCGATCCGGTGAGCGAGGCCGCGATCTCGTTCGGTATGGCCATCTTGTTCGCCCTTTTGGCCAACGATCTCAAGCGCTGGACCTTGGCACGCCGGGGCTTCCGTCAAGTGGGCGTTGTCGCGGCAACGAATGCCGAAACCGCCGAGCACCGCTTTTTCGATCTTCATCCAGAGCGTGCGGCGGAGCTTCGGTGATGAGTGTGGTTATCGTCGATTATGGCTCGGGCAACCTTCGTTCCGCCGCCAAAGCCTTCGAACGCGCCATCGCGGAAGAGGCGCTCTCCCTAACCGTCAACGTAACATCGGATCCCCGGGATCTTGCCGATGCAAGCCACGTGGTGCTGCCCGGCGTTGGCGCGTTCGGCGACTGCCGGCGTGGTCTCGATGCCCTGCCGGGCATGATCGAAGCGCTTCAGGAATTTGCCATCGAGAAGACGCGGCCGTTCCTGGGCATCTGCGTCGGCATGCAGTTGATGGCCACCACCGGCCGGGAGCATGGCGTCCATCAGGGCCTGGATTGGATTCCGGGAGAGGTCGTACTGCTGGAGCCGAGCGACGCGCGCCTGAAGGTCCCGCACATGGGGTGGAACGGACTACAGATGACGGATCCCGCGCATCCCTTCTTCGAAGGGATCGAGCCGGACTCGCATACCTACTTCGTGCACAGCTACGGCTTCGCCTGTTCCGATCCGCGACACACGCTGGCTACGGTCGATTACGGAGGTCCGGTCACCGCCGTCATCGGCCGGGACAACATGATCGGTACCCAGTTTCACCCCGAGAAAAGCCAAGCGGTGGGGTTGCGGCTGATCGCCAACTTCCTGAAGTGGCGGCCATGATTTTTTATCCCGCAATCGATCTGAAGAACGGCGAGTGCGTGCGGCTGTTGCGCGGCGAGATGGATAGCGCCACCGTGTTCAACGACAATCCCGCCGGTCAGGCGAAGGCATTTGCGGACGCCGGCTGCGCGTGGTTGCATGTGGTGGATCTCAACGGCGCATTCGAGGGCCAGCCGGTCAACGCCGACGCCGTCGGCGCAATCATCGACACCGTCGACATGAAAGTGCAGCTCGGCGGCGGTATCCGGAACATGAAAACCGTCGAGGGGTGGTTGGAGCGCGGCCTGAGCCGGGTCATTCTCGGCACCGCGGCGGTACGAAATCCCGAATTTGTCCGCGAGGCTTGCCGGGCCTTCCCAGGGTGCGTCGCGGTTGGTATCGACGCCCGGGATGGGCGGGTCGCCGTGGAGGGGTGGGCCGAAGTTTCCGACATCACGGCGCTGGACTTGGCCAAGCGGCTCGAGGATGCCGGAGCCGCGGTGATTATTCATACGGACGTGTCGCGCGACGGCGCCATGCAGGGACCGAACATCGAGGCGACCATGGCCTTGGCGCGCGCGGTATCAACACCGGTTATTGCGTCCGGCGGGGTGTCGTCCATGGATGACCTGGCGGCGCTCAAGACGGCGGGAGATGGCCTTATCGATGGCGCGATCAGTGGCCGCGCATTGTATGACGGTCGGATCGATCCGGCCGCCGCGGTGGCGTTGCTGGCCGGGCAGACCAGTTGAAAGGGGCGGTACGATGCTGAAGGCTAGGATCATTCCCTGCCTCGACGTGGAAGGCGGCCGTGTGGTCAAGGGCGTCAATTTTGTTGATCTGATCGATGCCGGCGACCCGGTGGAACAGGCGCGGGTCTACGACGCCGCCGGCGCGGATGAACTGTGTTTTCTTGATATCACCGCCAGTCACGAGCAACGCGAAACCATCTACGACGTGGTGGCGCGCACCGCGGAACAGTGCTTTATGCCGCTGACAGTGGGCGGCGGCGTGCGCACTCTGGAGGATATTCGGAAATTGCTGCTGGCCGGGGCCGACAAGGTTTCGATCAATACCGCCGCCGTCCACAATCCGGAATTCGTTCGCGAGGCGGCGGAGAAATTCGGCAACCAGTGTATCGTCGTCTCCGTCGATGCCAAGAGCGTGGGTCCGGAGCAGTTCGAGATCTTCACCCATGGCGGCCGCAAACCCACCGGCATCGATGCCGTCGAATGGTCCAAACGCATGGTAGAGTATGGCTCCGGCGAGATTCTGTTGACCTCCATGGACCGGGATGGAACGAAACAGGGTTTCAACCTCCCGCTGACCCGAACCATCGCCGATGCCGTGACGGTACCGGTCGTCGCATCTGGGGGCGTCGGCACGCTGGATCATCTGGTCGAAGGAATTGTCGAAGGTCACGCCAGCGCGGTGCTGGCGGCATCTATCTTCCACTTCGGCACCTATACGATTGCCGAGGCTAAGGCCCATATGCGGGACGCCGGCGTCCCCGTCCGATTCCACTAGCAGGCATGAGCGCCGATGATCGAGCAACCCCCCGATAGCCGCGTGTTGGAGCGACTGTTTTCTGTGATCGACAGTCGCCGCGGCGATGATCCGAGCGTCTCCTATACGGCCCGACTGTTCGCCGATGGCCGTGCTAAAATTGCCCGCAAGACCGGCGAAGAGGCGCTGGAAGTGGTCATTGCGGCGCTGGGCGAAGGTAAGGAGAAGGTGGCGGCGGAGAGCGCCGACTTGCTGTATCATTTGCTGGTTCTGTGGGCGGACGCGGACGTGAAACCGCAGGACATTTGGACAGAGTTGGCCCGCCGGGAGAACGTTTCCGGTCTCGCCGAGAAGGCGGCACGAGCAACAGACAGTGACAAATAGGGAAAGACACGATGGCCTATGATGAAAGCAACATCTTCGCCAAGATTCTGCGTGGCGAAATTCCGTGCGAGAAGGTCTACGAAGACGAATACGCTCTCGCCTTTCCCGATATACGGCCGCTTGCACCTGTTCACTTGCTGGTGATCCCAAAAGGTCCGTATGTATCACTTGACGATTTGACGGCGAACGCGTCTGCGGAATTCATCGGTGGGTTTTTCCGGGCCGTGGGAGAGGTGGCGCGGAAAGTTGGTGTGGTCGAAAACGGATACCGTATTCTTGCCAACAATGGTGCCGATGCTCACCAGGAAGTGATGCATTTCCATGTGCACATCTTTGCCGGCCGGCAATTGGGAGGCATGCTCAAGAAGGCTTAGTTTTACTCTTTCGGATTACCAAGTGCTCAGATGCGGTGGCTGGATTCACATTTCAAGTGCACGACCTAAGTTGATTGAGGAATGCCTCGGCTGGGGTGAGATAGCCGAGGCGTTTTCGAGGTGTTGTGTTGTTCGCCCAGACGATGTCTTGGATGTCCTGTTCGGTGTAATCGGAGAATTCGGTCTTGCGTGGGAGGTCGCGCCTTAGAATGCCGTTTGCGTTCTCGATGGAGCCACGCTGCCAAGGTGAGTGGGGGTCGCAGAAGAAGGTGAGGAGGCCGAGGTCGCCCTCCAGCTTGTTGTGCTGGGCGAACTCCGAACCATTGTCGAATGTGATGGAGCGCCTGGCGGGCTCGGGCAAGCCGGAGAAGAGAGCGGTGAGTTTGGCGGCGGTGGCCTGCGCAGTCTTGCTCGGCAAGCCGCTGGCCAGGGTCAGGCCGGTCTTGCGCTCGATGGCGGTCAAGAGATTGCCTTTTTGCGTGCGGAACTGCATGAGGTCGCCTTCCCAGTGGCCGAAGAGGCTTCGATTATCGATGGTTTGGTCTCGTTCATGGATCGAACGGCGACCCAGGATCGGATCGCGGCGGCGCTTGAAATAACGCCGTCCTCGGGTTGCCTTGGCACGCGCCAGATAGCGGTGGAGCTTCTGGGGCCGAACCTTGGGCCGGTAGATATAGCGATAGATCGACTCGGGGCTCACCGTGTGCTGAGATCCCTCCAGCCTGAGCCTGCCGGAGATCTGTTCCGGCGACCAGCCCATCGCAAGGTGGTCGTCGACATGCTCCTTCAGCGGGCTCAGGCACTCGATCCGCGAGCGCCGCCGGCAGCGCGACAATGCGATCCGGTCCGCCGAGGCCGGCCTGTAGCCACTCTTGGGAAGGCTGTTGCGTTTGAGTTCGCGTCCAATCGTGGAGGGATGACGCCCCATGATCCTCGCAATCTCGCTCGGAGCTTTCCCGGCATCATGATGCCGGGAAAGCTCAATTCGCTCGTCAAGATCGAGCTGTCCATAATGCTTGCCCATCGCAACTCCGGATCATACCGGTGTTGCACTTGGAATGTGAATTTAGCGTGTTTGTTATAGAACACTGCGAGCTGACAGGAAAAAAATCTCTCTCTGTGTGAAAATCAAGCAAAACATTCATAAGTCCGACGCTGAGAGACTGTCATATATCGTAACAATTGTTTACAATAAAACGAATGCTGCCCACCCAATTCTACACTAGAAAGATTTCTTTTTCCTAGCCATGGACGCTGTATCCGTCTATTAGGGATTCTAAAGCTTGCTGTTTTTTTGGTTCTCTCCGCCGTGATCCTGTAATGGTCCGGTACCGCCCGAAATCAACGGCGATCAGACGACGGCCACACCAGACAGGGACGTACGCCAAGACATGAGACCAGAGGCAAGAACCGCAGGACGCCAGATTTTTCGACTGTATCTAATTAAACCATCCCATTACGACGACGACGGTTATGTCATCCAGTGGTGGCGTTCGGATATTCCCTCGAACACCATGGCCTGTTTGAATGGTATTGCCCTAGACTGCATCGAGAGGCGTGTTCTGGGCGACGATGTCGATATCGTCGTGACGGCGACGGACGAGGTCAACACGCGTATCAAACCCGAAGAGATGATCCGTGAGATCGAAGCAAGTGGCGGAAAGGCTCTTGTCGCCCTTGTTGGCGTGCAATCCAACCAGTTCCCGCGTGCCGTGGATATCGCCCGACCTCTGCTGGCGGCCGACATTCCCGTATGCATCGGCGGCTTCCATGTCAGCGGTTGTCTCTCCATGTTGCCCAAAACGCCGCCGGAGATCCAGGAGGCGATGGATCTGGGGATCTCGATCTTTGCGGGTGAAGCGGAAGGTCGACTGGAAAGCCTTCTCCAGGATGTTGATCGAGGCGAGTTGAAGCCGCTCTACAATTTCATGAGCGATTTGCCGGGTCTCGAAGGCGCCGCGCTTCCCGTTACGCCAGGAAGTCTGCTTGAACGCGTCATGACCGCGCGGGCGAGCTTTGATTCGGGTCGCGGATGCCCATTCCAGTGCAGCTTCTGCACCATCATCAATGTTCAGGGTAGAAAGTCTCGCTACCGTTCGGCCGACGATATCGAAGTCATCCTGCGCGAACACCATGCCAGAGGCATCACCCAATTTTTCATTAGCGATGACAACTTCGCCCGCAATAGAAATTGGGAAGCGATATTCGATCGTATCATCAAGTTGCGCGACGAAGAAGGGATCGCGTTCCGGTTCATTATCCAAGTGGATACTTTGTGCCATCTTATCCCCAATTTCATAGCCAAGTCGGGTCGGGCCGGGGTCAACCGCGTTTTCATTGGTTTGGAGAACATCAATCCGGACAATTTGACCGCAGCCAAGAAAAAGCAGAATCGGATCACCGAGTATCGAACCATGCTGCAAGCATGGAAAAGCATCGGCGCCATTACCTGGTGCGGGTACATCATTGGATTCCCCAATGACACGTATGAGCGGGTGATGCGCGACGTCGAAATCATGAAGCGCGAGCTTCCCGTCGATCTGGTCGAGTTTTTCTGTCTCACCCCCCTTCCCGGTTCCGAGGACCACAAGGTGCTGGACGCCAAAGGGGTATGGATGGATCCAGACATGAACAACTACGATACCGAGCACGTCACGACAGCTCATCCGCTGATGTCCGAGGACGAGTTCCGGCGTACCTACAATGACGCGTGGCACGCGTACTACACCGACGACCATTTGGAAACGATCATGCGACGGGCGGCCGCCTGTGGCATCAGTCCGCGCAAGTTCAAAGTGTTGTTTCTCTTTTTCTATGGCTCTCTGGCGATTGAGGGCATACACCCGCTGCAGAGCGGCGTGGGTCGGAAGAAGTATCGGCGCGACCGGCGCGTAGGGTGGCGAGTCGAAAATCCGATTTTCTTCTATGGTCGCTACGCCTGGGAGATGCTGGTGAAGTCTTTCCAGGTTCTGTCGATGATGCACACGCACAACCGAATTTGTAAGCGCGTGGAGAATGATCCGAACAAGGAAACATACACGGATCTGGCGCTGACGCCGTCGACCGAAGAGGAATTGGGGACATTGGAGATTTTCAGTGCCACCCAGTCTGCCAAGGACGCGGTCAAGAAACGACGGCCGCGCCCCGTCGCACGTATTTCTGCTTCGGCAGCGGAATAAGCGGTTCTATCTCGACACCGGTAGACATAGTTTTGTCACAGATCAAAGCTAGCTAAAGTCGTATTGTGTTGGGCCACGACCCACTTCGTGATTAACTATCGGGTGCGCGACGCGCAAAGGCTGGAATGTGAATTTTACCGGTACGATATCGGAGTCTCTGTTGAAAAACCCGTCAACCGACAGCAGCTCTCGCAGGAGACGAAGCGGTGCCGTCGAGACAAATGATCGCTTCATGAAAGTGACGGAAGTTCTCGAGGACACGCGAAATGTCTGGTTGGTATCGCACAAACTGGACCTAGCCGGCCTGCCGCCCCACGTCAGAATTATTGACGAACGAGCTCCGCAACGGTCGTTGACCGTGTCCGTCTCCGCACTCCTGGACAAGCGGCTTTATCATCGGCTGGAGTCGGCACCTCGCATGAACACTGGATCCGAGCGCCAACCCGCGGACCCGGCGCAGGATGCCGAGTACTCTGAGTCAATCGGGTCCCAGTCCGATGATCGGCGCTGAACTTTTCAGGGCGACGCAGCTTCGGCTTTCAATGTGTCAATGAGCGGTAAGATTGTGTCATCAATGACGGATTGGTCGAGGATGCCCGTGTGCACGTAGGCGGTGTGCCCGCTCTGATCGACGACATAGGTTTGAGGTAGGCCGAACAGGTCCCATTCCTCGGCAACGCGGCCGTCACGGTCCGATCCAACGCGGGTGTAGGGATTGCCAAGTTTTTCTAACCAGCGCCGGGCGCTTGCCGGATGGTCCTTGTAATTGATCCCGTAAATCGGAACCACATTCTTCTCCGCCAGAGCCATCAATAGTGCGTGCTCTATGCGGCAGGGTGCGCACCACGAAGCGAAGACGTTCACGATGGAGACATGGCCCCTGAGGTCCGCGGTGGAAAGCCCGGGAGTTCGATCCTGGATGGCTGCCAGGCTGAATTCCGGAGCAGGTTTTCCCAGCGGAACGAGGAGCAGCTGAAGGGGATCGATCGCGCCGCTCTCATCTGCGCCAATGACGACAAAGCTCAACATCACGAGCCCCGCCATCATTGTTCGTAGCCTGGAACCGATCCTTTTGGATACGCGGGAAAACGGCATTAGTTGGATTTGTCCCGCATCTTTCACTGTCCGTAGGCACCTTTCTTTCTGGCCACGGTTGTTCCGAAGCCAACCGCTATTTTAAAGTGCATTTCCTAACAAATGATCGATCTTCCGCGACGAGGTCAATCATCGTAGTCCGGATCGAGAACGGCGATCATGGACCACCACTGTCCAACTTCTTCGCCGCGGTTCCTTCGCGCTTCAAGGATCATTTTCAGATTTTTCGCCGTTGTCCGAGGTTCCCATGCCTCACGGACAAGTGCGAGAGCGTCGGATAAGCGGCTGCCGGCTTCATCCATATCGGTGGCAAGCACAGCCAACTCCAACAGCGTGGCGCAATCCCAATAGTCCGGCTGAGTGGACTCAACACGGCGCTTGACCGCAAATCGGACAACCGGAAGGAGTTCGGCTTGTGCTGCCAAGGCTTCCACGGTTCCTCGGATCTCCAGCAGAGTGACAGCATTGATGCCTGGATAGGCATCCCGCATATCGGTTTCGAAGCCCAATCGGTAACTGTCGATTGCTCGATCCAGGTAACCTGCAGCCAGAAATGTCTCTCCTCTTTCAGTGGCTTCGGCCCACCGATCCTTATAAATGCGGCCAATTAGCCCGCACGTCTCGGAACTCGGTCCCTGTTCTTTCAGGACCTCCTCCAGAACCTTCAATGCCTCGTCTCGTCGCCCCAATCGATTATAGGCAAACCCCAACTGCTCGCGCGCGAGAACGGTTCTCCGGAGTGCTGCCGGCATGCAGTCGTAAAGTGCAACCATTCGATCGAAGTCTTCGACCGCGCGATAGCTCAGGTAGAGATCCACAAGAATTCCGGCCTCCACATCTTCCAGCGGACCGAGGCTCCGCTGAATATCCAGCAACCGTTGGGCATCGTGGTCGGCGCGGGCGCGGGCGAGGTTATTTTTGGTGTCGGCGGTGTACTGGGCGCGTTCGCGGAATACATCCGTTCTTAAGCGGGCAATGTCGGGTGCCCGATAGTCTTGCAGCTGTTGGAATACCGGGCTGTCTGTTGTTCCGTGCTGCGTCTCGAGAGATTTCATTTCCTCAAGACGGCGGGCAAGATCTTCCCTTAGTTTTTTCTGCTGATCCTCCTCGAATCGGTTGCCCATACCCAACGTGTAAGGAAGAGCCCGAAGAAAATTTACGTCGAAGGGTAGTTGCTGATGACTCGCGAACACCGCCAGAGTTGTCGCTGGCCGGACGGCGTGACGAACGCCGAGCTCATAAAAAACGTTGGCATTGGCCGTCGTGAGATCGGCGACCGCATAATCACAAAGTAAAAGCCGCTCAACATAGGCTTATGAATAATTCCCCCCGTTCGCTCCTCGTCGGCACGAATTGGTTCCATCGCGGCTTTTTCGATCCCGGGACGGATCGCGGTCTCATAGATACGATCAAAGTCGATGTCGAGGCCCGTTGCGGGGTCTTTCTTCTTGCTGAAGGGCATCAAGACAAAGCAAAGCGGTTTCAACGTCATGTCCGGCACTCTCCAACTGCACCTTCACGTTTGCTGCCAACGGTAGTATCACAGAGGCTGGAAATTCTCCCGTAATGCCACGGTGAACACAAGCGGAACCCCACATTTCAGTAACTGTACTCGAAATCCTCGAGCGCTGCGGCCCTCGTTCTTCAATAAACGATTTATTCACGACCGCGGCGCTAAATTTGTTGTCGGAAGTGAGTAGCCTGATCATGATGGATACGAAGAAAGCCTATTTCATGGGATATCGGCATATTGCCGATCTTGCCGCCATGAACCGGATTGTCGACCTTGCGGCGGACAATCGGTTTAATGAGTATGCTCTCGAACTGATGGAAGCATGGCGGGAAGGCGCAGTGGCCGCCCAGGCAATGATTGAAAAAGAGTCGGCGACGATTCAGTAGCAGACGTCTGGTTCCCGCAATGTGTCTCGGGGGTCCAGCCTTCCGCGTTTCGGACTGGATTGATCGGAGCAGATGGCGGACATTAGTCTCGTCGGAGGCTTTTCGCGCTCGAGGGACCATGTCATGACGTCCTATGACGAGACACCTACACCGCCGATTTCGTTTTCGATTATACGAGAACGGTATGGAGAGGATATCTACCTCGAGGGAGCGCAGCTCCTTCGGGATCATATCCCGTACTTTGATCCAGGCCACGACTCCTATTATTATGTCTATCACTACCTTATTCTCGTCTGTTCAATTCTTGCCGCTGGGCGAACTCCTCGGGTCGGAAATCTTGGCATTGCGGTCTGTGATGCGTGCGGTGGCATGGGCGTGACGGTACGCGAAAATTCCGACACCGTGTGCCAGCACTGCCGGGGCGAGGGTAATATCATCCGATTGGCCATCTCCGAAGAACCGGTGATCGTGGACAAGTAGCTATTAGCACCCCAAATTAAAGATGAGGCCGACGCGCGCGGGTCGGCCAAGCAATTCTCGCTACAAGCCACACATTGGAGGAGAGGGAAAGAATGCAGTATCTGCATACCATGGTGCGCGTCGGAAATATCGACGAAAGCCTGGATTTCTATTGCAACAAACTGGGACTGAAGGAATTTCGACGGACCGAAAGTGAAAAGGGCCGCTTTACCCTGGTGTTTCTGTGCGCGCCCGACGATTTGGAACGCGCCGAGCAGGAGAAGGCTCCGCTGATCGAACTGACATACAATTGGGATCCCGAGGCGTACACAGGCGGGCGGAATTTCGGGCATCTGGCTTTTCGAGTGGACGACATCTATGCTACTTGCCAGCGGCTAATGGACGGCGGTGTTACCATCAACCGGCCGCCACGCGACGGCCATATGGCATTCGTTCGCTCACCGGACGGTATTTCCGTTGAGTTACTGCAAAAGGGCGACGCTCGGCCGGCGCGCGAGCCATGGTCCAGTATGGCCAATACGGGAGAATGGTAGGGGCCCGGCCCTTGGGTGTTGTTGGAACCGGTTACTCAATTCGACCAGGAAGACTACTCGGCAGCTTGGCGCTCGCCGCTCAGTGGCCGGTTCTCATCATCCACGAATATTATATTTGGCTGCCAACAAAGCGCTTCATTCCGGGGCATGTGGATGTATGCCGCTATAATAATTAGGTTTCCGGTACCTGCCAAGTGAGCGGCAGCGCCATTGATTTTAATCGATCCGGAGTTCCGTTCGCCCTCGATCACATAGGTTTCGAAGCGGGCGCCATTGGTGATGTTGTACACGTGGACGTGCTGGTGAGGCAGCAGATCGGCGAGGTCCATCAGCCGGCGATCAATGGTGATGCTGCCGTGATAGTGCAGATCGGCCTCCGTCACGGTGGCGCGATGGATTTTCGAGTGAAGCATGGGAATGTTCATGGTGGCTCCCTGGATCATATCCAGTACGGCGCGGCGCAACCGATAGTACGGATCAAAATCGTTCGGGGTTATACCGGCGTTGGATCGCGACATCAAGGTGTGCGCGCCCGGCAACCGGAACTCGCGCCACCATGCCCCTATTTGGCGTTGGGGTTATAGCAATTCCATCCGCCGCCGATTCGGCGCCATTCACCAGGACAGGGTTTCTTACCCCCAACCCGCTGTCCGTCCGTAAGCGGCGCACCATCGGTAAAAACGGTGGCGTTTTGAGCCCGGTTCTCCAAACGGTCTATTTTGGCTTCCAGTCGATTTATCTTGCGTTCAAGTCTTTCGATCCGCTCACTCAAGTCTCGGACTGAGCGACCGTCTCCGTCTTGCGCGCTGCCGCTGTTCGAAAAAGGCCAGATCGCCATGCAAACCACCACCAGTATCGTCAAGGACTTTGTATACATAATTCGCCTCTATCGACCGTCAACCGATGCGCCAAATATTGACATTGAAACACATTTTAACAGGATCGTAGCGCATCCTCTTGATGTCGCGAAACGTTCGCTCCGGCGGGCGGAGTACGCTATGCAATGCTCTTTGTGGTCATGCTTTGACGGGCACGCGTCCTAAACACGGCTACAACGGAGAATGGTGGTGTCGGATGTGAACTTGGAACCTGCGGTCGCGAAGTCGCCCGATCTGCAAGACAATGCCAAGAAAACGGCACTGATTATTTACGCCCTCTATCTCGCAAGCTTCATCGTCGGGATCACGCTGCTCGTCGGCGTGGTTGTCGCATACATCTACCGGAAAGATGCAGACGACTGGCTGGCCTCGCACTATCGGTTTCAAATACGAACGTTCTGGATGTTCGTGCTGTTTTCGGTCATCGGCGGCATGTCGACCATCGTTTTCGTGGGCTGGTTTGTTTTGGTGTTCGCGGCGGTCTGGCTGATCGTCCGCTGCGTGATCGGCGTCAAGCGTCTGGGAGAGCGGCAATCCATCGAGAACCCGGCGAGTTGGCTGTTCGGAACATCGCCGTAGAATTGATCGCTCGACAGCAATGAAGAGGTGAGATGCGATGCAGTTTGTTGTAATTGCCCGCGATGGGGACGATCCGCAGGCTCACGACCGGCGCGCGAAAGCGCGGCCCGCGCATATGGAGAGCGCGGGGCGAATGAAGGAAAACGGATCAATGCTTGCTGGCGGAGCCATCCTCGATGATGACGGCGCCATGATCGGTTCGGTGATGATTGTCGATTTTCCGTCGCGGGCCGAGCTCGATGCGTGGCTGACCTCGGATCCCTATACCACCGGCGACGTCTGGCGCCACGTCGAGGTGCGGCCGTTCCGGATCGCCCTTTGATCGTTGGCGTCGCGCCAGGGTTTGTCTGGAGCTAGCGAATCAAGTGGATGGGAGCGGCTGGGTGTGTGCGTTGACGGTTCGGCCGGTTTTCGCCGCTGGCTCCGCACATGGAAAGCACCATATCGCGCGCCACGATGTCATTGGTGCGAGCGTAGAACTGGCCGAAGCCGTCGGTGGCTGGGTCGATGACGCGTGCGCAGTCGACGATGTCTAGGTGGGCGAGGTCAACGAGCCGGGCCGGGCCTGAATTGCCGATGCGTTTCGGCGGATGCTTGGAAAAGCGGCTGATACCGGTGAATAGGTCGTTTGGATTGTAGTAACAGGTTACCCGTGAGGCGACTTCGGGCAATCGCCGAAGCTTCAATTCGTCTTGAAAGGCGTCCGGGTCTTCGTCGGCGCCTGCCATGAATATTTGCCCGAAAAGTTTCGGAAGGTCGCCGGTGATCGAAGGATCGGTGAGGAAATCCTGAAATCCCATGCGAAAAACCAAGCCACCGTTGCCTTCGACGATAATATGAATCTGTCCGGGGCAGGCGATTTTCCGCAAGCTCACCGCTCGCAGAATCTCAGCACGAGACATTGAGCGGTCGAAGACATCCGCCAAAGCGGTTCGAAAACTCCGTTCTACAAAGTCGCGGGCCTTCAGCAGCGCCCGGCCGAGGGCCCGCGAACTCTGTAGCGCCGCGTGCTGATCCCCCCAATGGTCAAGACGCTGCCCATCGGATGGCCAGCTGATGGCCAGGGTTTCAAACCCTCTGGGACAACGGGCAAGGAAGGGAGCGCTGGCCTCGTCATCGAGAAGGTTTTCAAGCACGCGGTTGTAGCGCAATCGGATTTGTGCCGCCGACCAAAGTGCCTCCTTAAACGTGGTGTCATACCCGTGGACGTAAAGGATCAGGTCCTTCTGCTCGTCTCGGAGGCTTCGTTGGAGGTCGGCGAACAGCCGATTGCTGCCCAGGTGGTGATGCTCGGGAGAGTCCTGGATGACTTCCGGATGCACCACGAGATCGATTAGGTTGATGTCTTCATCGTCGGCGTATTGGCAGGCTGTCGCTTCGTTCTCGGTGATGTCCACGGTGGCATTACCCACGCGCAACCAATGTGAACCTCTTTGGTGAGGGTCGGTGCCGAAGCCAGCGAGAGTGTCACCGTTCTTTAGTTCGTTTCGATTGGTGATGAAAAATACTTTTGTCCCGGCACTACCGCCACCGATTGCGGCTTCGAGTACTGTGGGGGGGGCGGGCTCGAAGAAAGAGAACATATAAAGAACATAAAAAAAAGCCGCCTAGTTGTCAAGGAATATGTTCCTTTATTAGGATCATTTAGATGTTTGGATTTGGCTTGTAACTTGGACTTGCCTCGGCATGTAGATAGATTGATAGTGAAACTCAATCTCACAGGGCGGATCGGAGCAATGGCAGGGCATTCCGGTGAAGCCGTAAGATACAGCGTCGTGCTGAGGCCCCATCGAAGCGCCGGTCCCGGTGCGGTTCGTATGATGATTTGCCTTGTCGCGTTCGCTTGGTTTGTCGTGGGGGTGGTTTTTGTGTTGGTGGGTGCCTGGCCGGTGGCGCCCTTCCTCGGTCTGGAAGTACTTCTGCTCTATGGCGCGTTTCGAGTGAATACGCGGGCCGGCAACGCCCTGGAGGCCATTAATCTAACGGACAGCGCGCTCACCGTCCGGCGAGTCAATTATTGGGGTAGACAGAAAAATTTCTCGTTTCCGCCCCATTGGCTTCAGGTCAATTTCGACGAACCACCCACGCACCGAAGTCTGCTCGAACTAAGGTCTCACGGACGTTCGCTCATCATTGGAACGTTCTTGCAGCCGCGAGAAAGGCTAGAATTGGCGCAGGTGTTGCGGCGGGAGCTTTCCCGGCTAACCGGATCACGCAGGACAAATTGAGTTAGAGTACGGCCCGTTCAGATCGAACTGATCTGAGCGGGTGGGTCGTGCTCTAAACTATTGCTCTAGCCGCCTGCCAAACCCAGCACTTGCCGCAT
>CAKZLS010000163.1 GCA_937127205.1 uncultured Rhodospirillales bacterium | reverse complement strand
GCCGGAAGGCCGTTGCCCTGGAGTCACAACGCGCGTTAGAGCAAGCAAACGAGGGCAAATAGCTTACGATCTTGGACACAATTGGGAAGTGAGCTACATCCAACTATGTTAGACTGGTAGACGGGCTAAGGCAGAGTGCGAGAGATGTTTTGAAAAGACGTATATTTAAGTTCGGCCTGCCCGTGGTGTTCTTGGCGGTCGCGTTTGCGGCCAACGCCTACTTGCGCGCGACCAAACCGGAGGTGCAAGCTCAGCCCCTGACCGAGCGGGTGTGGCCGGTAGACATCGTCGAGGCGGATCCGGCGGAGAAAACGCCCGAGTATCATGCCTATGGAACGATCACCGCCGGACGTGAACTGGAACTGCGTCCATTGGTGGATGGCCGGGTCGCCGACGTCAGCGACATCTTGCAAGAAGGGGGTGTTGTCCACCAAGGCGAAACGCTGGTGACCATCGATCCCTTCGATTTCGCCATCCGTGTCGATGTACGCCGCGCGGAACTCGAGGAGGCGCGGGCCAAACTGGCGGAGATCGAGGCAGACGTGACCGCCGAGCAAGCCATGCTCAAGCAGGACCTCGAACAGGTGAGCCTTTCGGAGCGGGACGTCAACCGGCGCTTGGCGCTCAAAAAGAAAGCGGCGACATCCGAAAAGGCCCTCGACGACTCGCGCCTGCTGTTGAGCGAGCGCCGCGAGGCCGTGCAGGTCAGGCGGCAGATGGTGGAACGGCTTGCGGCCCGTGCGTCGCAGCAGCGCGCGCGTATCAGCTTGCTGGAAACGTGGCTCCGCAGCGACGAAAAGGAATTGGAGCGAACCGTCATTACCGCGCCGTTCGATGGGTTTGTCACCGACGTGGTTGTCTCGGTTGGCCAGCAGGTCGCCAAGAAGGATCCGCTGGCAAGACTGATCGATGCGACGCGATTGGACGCTCGGTTCCACCTCAGCGCCAGCGAGTTCGCGCGGCTTCTGGCCAGCGACCAATACGAAGACCGCCCCGTACGCATTGTTTGGCGCCTCGGGACCGAAACCCGTGAGTTCGAGGGCATCATCGAACGCCGCCAAAGCGAGATCGACCCCACCGTGGGCGGTGTCGAATTTTTCGCCCGGGTTAAGGGAACCGGTATCGATGGCCCGTTGCGGCCCGGCGCGTTCGTCGAGGTCTTTATCCCCGACCGGCCCTACCCGTCGGTGGTCAGCCTTCCGCAAACCGCGCTGCACGCTGACGACACGATTTACAAGGTTGTGGATGGCCGGCTCGCCCTCCAGCAGGTGACCCCGGTGATCCGTCAGGAGGGCATGGTGTTGGTTGCGGGGCTGGAGCCCGGAACCCTTGTGGTGACGACGCGATTCCCGGAAATGGGGCCGGGCCTTCTTGTCGCGGCTCAATAAGTACAAAAAAGGCGGTAAAGGAATGTCCCGTCCATGAAAGGCGCGGGCATAATCGGGGTATTCGCCCGTCATCGCACGGCGGCGAACCTGTTGATGGCGTTGGTGATCATCGGCGGTCTTGGATCGCTCACCCGGCTCAACACTCAGTTTTTCCCCGATTTCGGTATCGACATCATCACAATTGGCATCGAATGGCCCGGGGCCAGCGCCGAGGACGTGGACTCGAACATCGTACAGGCCATCGAGCCGGAAGTGCGTTTTCTCGATGGCGTCAAACGGGTGCGCTCGGTGTCGCGCGAGGGAAGCGCCAGCGTCACCATCGAGTTCGTAACGGGTACGGACATGCAGGCGGCGCTCGCCGATGTTGAAACCGGTGTCGGGCTGGTGCGCACCCTGCCCGAGGACAGCGAGACCCCGGAGATTCGCCGTGTCGTTCGATACGATACGATCACGCGCATCCTGATATCAGGGCCCTATCCCGAGATCGCGCTGAAGGCGGTTGCCAAGCGCATGCGGGACGACCTGCTCGATCGCGGGATCGACCAGGTCGACGTGATCGGGGCCCGCGAGGAAGAGATCTGGGTGGAGGTGCTGCCGGAAACCCTGCGCCGGCTGGATATGACCATCGCCGATATCGCCGATCGCATAGCCGAAACCTCGCAGGACATTCCGTCGGGTGACACCGGAGGCGCGATCGAGCAACAAATCCGCAGCCTCGGTTTACGGAGAAACGCCGAAGGCATCGGCGAAGTGGAAATTCGCGCCCTCGACAACGGTCAAAAAATTTTCCTGCGGGACGAGGCCGTCGTGCGCGAAACCTTCGAAGAGGGCGGCACGACACTGCGCCGAAACGATCACCCCGCCATCGAACTCCACGTTCAACGCGCCGTGAACGCCGATGCGCTGGAACTGGCGGATGTCGTCAATACCTACATGGAGCAAATCGAACCGACCCTGCCGTCCGATCTTGTGGTGGAGCAGTACGGCGTCGCGGCCGATCTCGTGCGCGGCCGCATCAACCTGCTCCTGGTCAACGGTATTGGCGGCTTGATCCTGGTGATTCTGATTCTGTTCGTGTTCATGAACGGCGCCGTAGCGTTCTGGGTGGCGGCCGGTATTCCGATCGCTCTTCTGGGGACGGCGATCGTGATGCTCATGACCGGCCAATCCATCAACATGGTCAGTCTGTTCGGAATGATCATGGCCTTGGGCATCATCGTCGATGACGCCATTGTGGTTGGCGAGCACGCCGAAACGCGCCACCGCGCGGGTTTGCCGCCGTTGGACGCGGCCATATCGGGAGCGCAACGCATGGCCATTCCGGTGTTGTGCTCGTCGCTCACCACCATCGCCGCTTTCACGCCCCTGCTGCTGATCGGCGACATTATCGGCGATATCATCAGCGCCATTCCGATCACGGTTATCTTGGTGATTTTGGCGAGCCTGATCGAGTGTTTTCTTATTCTGCCGGGGCACCTGCGGGGAGCGTTGGCGAAACAGCAGCATCAGGTTTCCCGGTTTCGCCAATGGTTCGACACCGGCTTCGACCGGTTCCGTGAAGGCAGGTTCCGCCGAACCGTCACGGCATGTCTGGAGTGGCGCTACATTACGCTTGCGGTTGCGATCGGCGCATTGATCGTTTGTATCGGTCTTGTCACCGGCGGCCGGATCGGGTTTTTGTTTTTTCCGGCCCCGGAATCGAACTCGATCTATGCCAATGTGCGAATGGTCGCGGGAACCCCGAGAGACCAGACGGAACGGATGCTGTCCGAGTTGGAACGCGCATTCATCGCAGCGGAGACAGAGTTGACCGAAGGCGCCGGCGGCATCGTTCACATGAGAGTGGCCCGCACGGGCGGCACCGTGGGGTCGCGGCCGGACCGGATCCCCATGAACGGAGATCACGTGGGCGGCATCATCGTCGAACTCATACCCTCCGACGAACGAACCGTTCGAACCGAGGCGTTCATCGAAACCTGGCGAGCCAAGGTTCAGCCCATTCCCGGCACCGACACCCTGACGTTCGTACCCGGG
>CAKZLS010000162.1 GCA_937127205.1 uncultured Rhodospirillales bacterium | reverse complement strand
TTCGGTCGCGCCAGTGACCACATAGGATTCGTTACGCCGCAATCCCAGCCATCCCTGACCGGCGGCGACCCGGTCGGGTTTTACGAGGCGAACGTCGGGCACGCCGTCCGCGAGCCAGGACACACCGCCACCAGATGCTTTCGCCAGTGCCGCGACCCGCTCGTCCGTGGCCCGGAGGTCGTCGAGTTCCAGCGGCGCGATGGCGCCCGAAGCCGCCACCGCCGTTCGCTCGCCATCATCCACCCGGTAGATGCCGGTTTTCGGAGCTTCCAAGTCGGCGCGGGCGATCCCGTCGGAGCCCGGTTTAAGGACCACCGTGCGAACCTCTCCGAAGGGGCTGGTAACGGTCGCTTCCGAGTCATCCAAAGAGAGGCTGCGCCGTTCGATGAGCAGCCGGCCGTCTTCCACTGTCGCGGACAGGCTTTCTTCCTCCAGTTCGGGTTCCTTCATCAGCCAATGCGCCAGCCGGCGCAGGAGTTCGGCTTGAGGACCGCCGCCCTCGTAACCCCGCCCCCAGAGCCAGATGTGGTCGCTGGTCAACTGGGCGATCCGCCCTTTCCCAACGCGTTCAACCACCAGCAGCGGGCGGCCGCCGGGACCATCGATCAGGACCTCGCCATCGCCGACATCCACTTCGACGAGACGGAACCAGCGTCCCCACGTGGGCTCGGAGGTTTCGGCGGCGTCATCGGTGTCGCCGGAGACCGACTCGCCCGGTAGCCCAGAGGTCACGGGATGGCGGTGTCCAAGCTCGGTAACCTTGGGACGGAACGCCTCCTCCACCACTCGGCCCGTCGGCGCGCCCGGGATAACGGAGCCAAGCGGCGTCCGATAAAGGCTTCGCGGGCCGGCGAACTCGGGTCCCGCAGCCAACAGCACCGCTCCCCCGTCTTCCAGATACGTGGCGATGCGCTCCATGTAGGTGAACGGCAAGACGCCCCGGACCACATAGCGGTCGAAGATGACGAGATCGAATTCATCCAGCTTCTTCTCGAACAGCTCGTCCACCGGAAAAACGATGAGCGACAGTTCGCGAAGCGGGGTCATGTCATCCTTTTCGGGCGGCCTCAGGATTGTGAAGTGAATGAGGTCCACCGACGGATCCGATTTTAACAGGTTGCGCCACGTCCGCTCGCCGGGATGGGGTTGCCCCGATACCAACAGGACTTTTAATCGGTCGCGGACGCCGTTGATGGTCACGGCGGCGCGGTTGTTGAGGATGGAGGCCTCGTCCTTTGCGGCGGCCACGTCCAGTTCCACGATGGTCGGCCCGGCGTGCTGGAGAACCAGCGAATAAGCCATCGGGTCGCCGACGGCGATCGTCTCCGTCTTCGCCAGATTGCCATCGACATAGATGCGGACTTCCGCCGTATCCGCCGGTTTGTCCGGGTTGGCCATGGGATGGCGGGCGGAGCGGGCTTCCTGCACGGTGTAGTTGAGGGTGGCGTCCCGCCCAACCAGGCCATAAGCAGGCGCCTTGTCAATCACCAGCCGGCGGTCCCGCTCATCGGGCGCGCCGCTGAGCAGGACGTGAACGGGCGCCGGCAGGACCGCATCTTCGATGGGATCGGGAAGATCGTGGATCTGTCCGTCGGTCAACAGTATGGCGCCGGCGAGCCGCTCGCTGGCGTTCTCGGCGAACCCCCGCTGAAGCGCGTCATAGAGGCGTGTTCCGCGATCCTCGCCATCGGACCGCGTTCGCACAACCTTGGTATCGAGATCGTCGAGACGTGCGAGTGCCTCTTGGAGCGAGGTTAGCGCGCTTTCGGTATGGGCGGCGCGATCACCGACGCTCTGGCTTAACGACTCGTCCACCACAATGACGGCCACATCGCGTTGCGGCTCACGTTCTTCGCGGACAATCAGCGGGTTGAGCAACGCCGCGATCAGCGCAGCCATGGCCAGGCTTCGGAACAACCATCCTTGCCCGCCCCGGAACAGGGCCACGGCGATCAGCACGACGGCCACCGCGCCCAGCGCGGCCAGCATGGGCAAGGGAACCAGCGGGGCCAGGGTCAGATCGTACATTACTGCCCCAATCTTTCGATGATGGCCGGAAGGTGCACTTGGTCGGCCTTGTAGCTTCCGGTCAGCACATGCATCACCACATTGACACCGAACCGGTAGGCCATCTCCCGCTGGCGGTCGCCGCCCGGCACTACCGCGAACATGGGATGCTGGTTGTCGTCCATGGCCCAAGCCCCAGCCCAATCGTGGCTGCCGGCGACCACCGACGTCACGCCATCATTGACGTGTTCGCCGCCAGGTTCGATCCAAACCGTATCGCCATCCCAGCGGCCGGGAAATTCCGAGAGCAGATAATAAGAGCGGCCGAGCACATGCTCCGCAGGTACGGGCACCAGCGATGGAAGGTCCAGTTCCCGGGCTAGTTGCCGCAATCCCTGCGATCGCCCGCCACCCCGGCGGCGGGTATCGAATAGAATGGTGCCGCCATTGCGCATGTAGGCTTCGAGACGACGCGCCGCATCGGGAGACGGAAGCGCCATCCCTGCGTGAAGCGGCCAATACAGCAGGGGATAGAACACCAGTTCGTCGGTTTCCGGGTTCACGCCCACGGGCGGCCCAAGTTCCACGGCCGTCCGGCGGTTGACAATAGTGCCGAGGCCGGCAAGTCCGGCGCGGCTTACGGCGTCGATTTCCGGATCACCGGTCTCAATATACGCCAGACGGGTGGTCAGGCTGGCTGCCTCTGCGCTGCCGTCGGCGACCACGGTCTGCGCCCTCGCCGGTGTGGACGCCAAAGCGAGCCCCAGAATCACCGCTAGACCGGTTGTCCGTACCGGGGAGCGCGGGGGGAACCGCATAAGGCCCCTCAGCGTCAAGCTGAGCGCCATATCCAAAATGGCGAGAAACAGCGCCGTACCCAGCAGCCAGGGCCGAAGATCGATCTCCGTTGCGCCACCATATCCTACGCGTGCGATACCCTCCGGCAATGGGCCGAGAGGCTTGAGTCCAGTCAGGTTCGCCGACAGATTGAGTGCGCGGCGGTGCGCGGCGGTTCCGTAGAAACCGGGCGGGTGCGTGCGCCCGACCACGGTCTCGCCGAATCCATCGGCCGCGACCGACCGGGCCGTCGGCGGCGCGGCTCCCAGCGTGCCGAAGCCGTCCAGTGTCTCCAGGGGCGCCAGCGGCGGCCCGTCCGCGCGCTCCACCACCCCTCGACTAAGCGCGACAATCCTGTTCATGACATCGACGAACAGGCCAGACAGTGCCAGATTGGACCATTCCGCGGTGGACGTGGTGTGAACGAGTACCAACCATCCGTCTCCAACCCGCTTTGCGGATACCAGCGGCGTTCCGTCGTCCAATCGCGCCCATGTGCGCTCGGCGGGATCCAGGGAGGGTTCCGCTAGGACCTGGCGGCTAACCCGCACGTCATCGGGGATGGTCAGTCCGAAGAACGGGCTATCGGCGCCGAACGGCGCCAAGCTGGCCGGACTGCGCCACGCTAATGCCCCGCCGATGGCCCGGTCGCCGCCGCGCAGCCGAACCGGCAGCAGTGGATCCTCTTGGCGGGTGCCCCGCGCCAATCGCGGACCGGCAAAGCGAAGCAGAATGCCGCCGTCCTCCACCCAACGAAGGACGGATTCGCGCTTGGACCGCTCGAGGCGGCCGGTGTCCGCCATAACCAGCACCGCCAGCTCGCGCGCCAACAACTGCTCAATGTTTCCGCGGCGAATCTCGGCCGAGGGCGCGAGCGCGCGCTCCAGATAATAAACATCGCCGACGAGCGGCTGATCGGCCGTTCCGTCCGCCTCGACAGCGAGGCCCACCGGCCGGCGGCGCCACCGGTCATCGATAAGAACCACCGCGCCCGCCGTGTCTTCGCTCTCTATCGCCACCCGGGTCAGGCGCGCCAGCAGTTCCGCTGGAAGCTCGATCGATCCCGTTCCCTCAAGCGCGCCATCCGCGAAGCTCACTGTCCCGGTGGCGAGAACGCCATCCTCCTCGGAAATAGCGCGTAATGGCGCCACCATGGCCGCACCGGCAGTCGCCCGAAGTGCGGTAAAGCGCAGCGCGCCGGTTTCCGCTTCCGGCGGAAGCAGTGCCAGAGCGGTGTCGACGGTTGGCGCGGCGGTGATCGTCACCTTCCCCATGGGCCGCAACGATTGCGCCAGGGCACTCACGGAATCTTCCGGGCGGGATTGATCCAGGCCATCGCTCAACCACACGACCTCTCCCGGCGGCCAGTTGGCATCTCTGCTCAGTTCGAGCAGCGCGTCGATCGCCGCCCGGCGTTCGGTAGGCCACGGCTTCGGCTCCAGGCCTTGTACGGCGGCGCGGGCTTCCGACGCGGTCATGAGCCGGACACCGCCTTGCTGGCGCTCTGTGTCGGCGCCGGCAGAGGCGGTTGTAACCAAGACCACACTTCGTTTCTCGCGCTCGGCGAGATCCACGAGACTGGTCATGCGATCGCGGCGCGCGCCCCAGTCGTCGGCCGCGGCCCAACCGTCGTCGACGATCAGCACCAACGGCCCGGAACCCGCCACGGTGCCGCCGGTGTTGATCAGCGGATGGGCGGCGCCCAGGATCACCGCGAGAGCGATGAGCAGCCGCAAGACGATCAGCCAGGGCGGTGTGCGGGCCGCGCTTTCGTCGGTGGACGCCAGCGACGCGAGAAAGCGGATCGGCGGGAATGTGACCTGCGCGGGTGTGGGCGGCGTCACCCGCAGCAGCCACCAAATCGCCGGCAGCACCGCCAACCCGATCAACGCGAGCGGTGCCGAGAATGCGAGGGCGCCCAGGGTCAACATCGCGTCACCGCCCGCCTGCCTCGGACAAGGCCATGAACAGCGCCATGAGCGGCGGTTGCGGGGATTGATCGGTATGATGTGTCAGCAAGGTCCAGCCGGCGGTCCGGGCCAGTTCCTGGAGACCGCGCCGGTGCGCCGCAATGGCGGCATGATAGTCGTCGCGAACCGA
>CAKZLS010000161.1 GCA_937127205.1 uncultured Rhodospirillales bacterium | reverse complement strand
TTGGGGACGCTACCCTTTTCTCAAGAATGTCGGCCGAGGACTGCACCCCTCTTTGCGTATTGGGGACGCTACCCTTTTCTCAAGAATGTCGGCCGAGGACTGCACCCCTCTTTGGTTCCCCTCTCAAAAATATTGATGCCCGGTCAAATCAGCGTAAACAGCACACTATCTGCCTGAACGCCGCACCCCGTGGAAACCTGTTCAATGCATTTGACACGTTGAGAAGCCAGGTTTTTGTGAACTACTTCACAGACCCGCCGATCCAAAGACCGCTATGGTGACTGTCTAGCCGATGGGAGGATCGCTCCATAATGCCAACGGGGCGAGAATTGGAGCAGCTGCCAGGGACGCGGACCATTAGCCTTATTCCCGCACCTGCGATGATTTTCGGCCTCGATGATGAGGGGCGACCCGCTGTTTGACACGGGGGTGGGCCATGTCTGTCGTTACCGACACGTACCTATTGCGATCCGAGCAAGCGCAGAAGGATCTGATGCTGATTCTCGAGTACCTCGCCGAGCGGACGAAGCGTTCCGGGAAAGCGGACGTGGCCGACGAGGACGTTCAGCGTGCGGCCCAACTCTGCGCTACGCCCTTCGGCTCGCTGAAGGAGCAACAACGTGGAGAAATTTGGGTGCTCATGAACCGGTTTTCCGCCTTGATTGCACCTGCGACGGTCGAGGGATTGCGCCGAGCCAGGAGTCCCGACGTCTCACGGTGGTCCGGGTTTCGGGCACTGATCTTCGGTGTCTGCCTGCTGTTGCCGGCGACGTTGATGGTGCAGGCCTACACCATCTTGGGAACGCGCACTCTGGACCGGCTGAATGAGAAGACCGCCGAATTGAACGAAACTTATGATCTGATAAACGCGCTTAAAGAACATAGGCCGGAACTGGTGAATGTAAGTATTTCTCTGGGTTTGACCAAATACTACTCCGAAAAAACGGGTAGCTGGGCCGATTTGGATGCTGCGGCGCTCAAACACCAGCATTTGAAACTTCGTATTGAGGCAATCAGGCGCAGTATAGAGACATTGTACAAAGATATGTACTCATGGAACGCAGTCTGGGCCGCGCCTTTCACACATTCCTTGGGTCAGGAGCCCGGCGAATTCTGGGGCTTCGATTGTCAACCAAGCGAGGAGGATCCTTGCCTAGCTTGGCTGACGCACAGAACAAATAAGTTAAAAGGCTACAATAACGGATACGCCATTGAAGCACCCGACGAGAATACCAGTGAAGGAGATATACAAGAAATCGCGGCAAATTCTAAGTTGCCGAAGTCGAATAGTGTGGACCACGAGATTTGGGCGGCGGCGCCCCGGGGCCATATCCAGATCAAGTATGGCTCTGAGGTGTTTGCCCAGTCGAACCTGGAGATGCTGCGCGGTGTTTGGTTGCCGGTGCTGTACGGCGCGCTAGGTTCCTGCGTGTGGTTGCTGCGCGAGCGCTATCGGCAACTAAGGGTGCTCAGGTGGCGTTCGCCAGGGGGAGGCGAGTACATACAACGCGTTTTTCTCGGTGCGATTCTGGGTGCGGCCCTTGGCTATCTCAACGTGTCGTCCTTCCTGCCGGATACGGCCGCCAACATCTCTCTTACCGGCTTGGCATTTATCATCGGCTACAACGTAGAGGCGATATTTAGGCGGTTCGACAACATGATTACCACGAACCGGGGCCAGCAGGCCGAAGAGGACAAGGTATGACTACCCCGAACGTTCGCCAATCAGAAAGTGGGCGTGGGCGGCGGCGACGGGTTTTTCGGGGGTGTCCTGCCAGGCCACCACGCGGACGTTGGCCACCCGGCGGCCCTGCTTGATGACGGTGCCGCGCGCGAAGGTGTCGGCGGCCAGGCACGGACGCAGGTAGTCCACGGAAAGGTTCACGATTTTGGGAACCACGGCGGCTTCGGTCTCGGCCAGAAGATGCAAGATGCCGGCATGTTCCAGCAGCGCGCCGACGCCCCCGCCGTGAATGGCGTTGATCAGGTAGTTGCCGATGTTGCTCTCGCGAAAGCGCAGCACGGTGACCAGACCGTGGTCGTCCATGAACGACTCGAGCCCGACGGTTTTGGCATACGGGATCAGCGTGTTGATGCTGGTGATGTCGCCCGCCTCCTTGAGCGTCGCGATGGTTTTCAGCACGGCTGTCCGCCTTCCCTCGGCGCGATTGCGCTGGCGGCGGCTTTCCCTTTGCCCTTTCCACGGGGCCTCCCGGGGGCAAACCCGGTAGCGGCCAGCATGAAGGTTCCGGTGCAGTTGGCGATGGGGTCGCCGGCCACGTCGTGATAGGCGAGGCCGCGGACAAAAGCCACGTTCTCGGTCACCTTGTAGCACTCCGCCGACGCCCGAATGGTGTCTCCCGGTGTGGCGGGGTGCAGGTAGTCGATGCGCAAGTCCAAGGTCGCCAGCGGCGTGTTTTCCGGAACCGCGCTCATCACCACCACGCCGCAAAGCGTATCCAGCAGCGCCGTGATGACGCCGCCGTGCACAACGCCGGTCTTTGGGTTGCCGATCATCTTCTTGTCGTAGTCCACCTCCATGAAGCCCTTGCCGTGGCGCAATTCGATGATCTGCATCCCCAGCGCTTTGCAGTGGGGGATATCTTCGAACACCGTTTTTATGTTGTCGAGTTCAGGTAGCGGTCCGGAGGGTTTCACGATAAGCCTTTCAGTCTCTCATGTTATCGACTGCCTCGCTAATATAAGCGATAGTGTCGGAAATTCTCGCTCTTTATAAACATTTGTGCGGGGTTTCTTGCGGGGAGGGAAACATGAGCGAATGGGTAGAACTGACGGCATCGGACGGGCATGCCCTGAATGCCTACAGGGCGATGCCGGCAGGCGCGCGTAAGGGCGGCGTGGTGGTGGTTCAGGAAATCTTCGGCGTCAATGCCCACATCCGAAGCGTTTGCGACCGGTATGCCGATGCGGGTTACGAGGCCGTGGCGCCGGCGCTGTTCGACCGCATTCGACCCTCCGTTGAGCTCAACTATGACGAGGCCGGCGTCAACGAAGGCCGCGAACTGGCCGCCGCCATCGGCTGGGACCACCCCACCCAAGACATCGAGGCGGCGGCGCGGTCTCTCCATCCCGACGGCAAAGCCGGGGTTGTGGGATACTGCTGGGGGGCGTCATGGGTTTGGATGGCGGCTTGCCGGTTGGATATCGCCTGCGCCGCCTGCTATTACGGCCGTCACATTGTCGACCTGCTCGACGAGAAGCCCCGCTGCCCGGTGATCATGCACTTCGGCGCCCAGGATGCCTCGATCCCGCCGGAAGCCGTCGAGGCGATCCGCGCCGCCAATCCACAGATCCCGATCTATCTCTACGAAGACGCCGGCCACGGTTTCAACTGCGATAAGCGCGCGGACTTCCGTCCCGAGGCGGCTGCGGTTGCCCTCGAACGAACCCTGGCCTTGTTCGCCGAGCGCATAGACAGCTGACCGCGTCCGCCATTGGGCGATCCCGCTAGCGGTTGAAGTCGGGCATCGGTCCCGTCCATCGCACTTCCAGCTCCTGCCCTGCCGTTTGACTCTGAGCGATTCGGCTCAAGCAGCCTCCCGCCCGTCTTGAGGTGCCGTTCTCGGGACCGGGAGTCTGGCGGCAATCCTGATATACCCGAACGGGGGTAGCGCGGTGTGCCTCATTTGGGTACTTCAATAAAATCAAGATATTGATGTGGGGAGCCGTCGCATATGCCATATATATGCCATAATACGTTGTGGATAAATTGATCGTCGGAGTGGTGCAGGGCTTTCAGGCGATCCGATCCGGGATGCGCGGGGTGGCACGCGCATGACCCTGTCGGCGCGCCGCCTCACCGAAATCGTCGTCGAAATGGTCAGCCGGCCGGGTCATGAAAAGGTCCGGGCGTTGATGTACGAGGTGCTGGTCTATGGGCTTGGCGCCAGCAGCACCGACATTCACTTCGAGCGGCACATGCCGGAAGTCCGGGGCCGGCTCGACGCGCTGCTCGGGCAGACGGTGCTGGAGTTCAAGCGCGACCTGCGCCGTGAACGCCGCGACGCAGAGGAGGGGCTCGGGCGCTACCTGCCGCAGCGCGAACTCGAAACCGGCGAGCGGTTCATCGGCATCGCCACGGACGGCGCCGAATTCATCCCCTACGAGATCGAAGACGGCCAGCTGGTGGCGCTGCCGAGTTTCAAGCCGTCGCCGGACGACCCGCGCAGCGTTCTGATCTGGCTCGACGCCGCGGTTTCGCTGCAACCGAACCTGACACCCGATCCCGATACGGTGGAGACCGAGCTTGGGCGCGGCAGCCTCGCCAACCGGCGCGCGTTGGTGGGACTCCGCGAATTGTGGACAGAGGTCCGCACCCTTCCCGAAGTGGAACTGAAACGCCAGCTTTGGGCGGATTTCCTGTCTGTGGTGTACGGCAGTCACATCGAGGCCGACGAGCTTTTTCTTCAGCACACCTACCTGACCATCGTCGCCAAGACCATGGCCACCCGGGTGCTGGCGGTGCCGCTGCCCGATCCGGCGGACCTGCTGTCCGGCCGGCCGTTCCGCGAGGCCGGCATCGCCGGCGCCGTCGAGGCCGATTTCTTCGACTGGGTCCTCCACGCCGGCGGCGGCGCCGACCTGGTGGCCCGGATCTCCCGGCAGGTCATGCGGTTCCGTCTCCATGATGTGGAGCACGACGTGCTGAAGGTTTTGTATGAGTCGCTGATCGATCCCGACCAGCGCCACGATCTGGGCGAATACTACACGCCGGACTGGCTGGCGGCGCGGGTCTGCGCCAACGCCGTCGACATGCCGCTCCGCGAACGGGTGTTGGACCCGGCGTGCGGCTCGGGAACCTTCCTGTTCTACGCCATCCGTCAGTTCTTCGCTTCGGCCGACAGGTTCAACGTGCCCCCCGAGGAGTCGTTCCGCAACTGTCTCGACAAGGTGGTGGGCATCGACGTTCATCCCGTCGCCGT
>CAKZLS010000160.1 GCA_937127205.1 uncultured Rhodospirillales bacterium | reverse complement strand
AGCGCCAAAGCGTTGACCGAGATCGCCGAGCTGACCGGCAGGGGCGAGGGCTTCGGCGCCGAGATCGGGCTTGGCTCCAAGCTGTTGTGCGAGAAGTACGGGCAACCCGACCTGTCCATGCAGGTCAAGGGCCAGGAATTCCCAGCCTACGATTCGCGGGGCATTCAGGGCATGGGGCTGGCCTACGCCACCTCTAACCGGGGCGCGTGCCACCTCCGCGGCTACACGGTGGCCTCCGAAGTTCTCGGCATTCCCGAAAAGACTGATCCGCTGGTAACCGACGGCAAGGCCGGTCTGGTGAAAGCTTTCCAGGATGCGACGGCTGCCGTGGACTCGGCGGGGATTTGCGTGTTCACCACATTTGCTTGGACGCTGGATGACATCGCACCGCAGATCGACGCGGCGTGCGAGGGATCGTGGACCACTGAGAAGCTGTTGGAGGTCGGCGAGCGCATCTGGAACATGGAGCGCAAGTACAACCTTGATGCCGGCTTCACCGGCAAGGACGATAACTTGCCCAAGCGTCTGCTCAAGGAGGCGGCCAAGACCGGCCCGGCCAAGGGATTGGTCAACGGTCTCGATAAGATGGTGCCGGAATACTACCAGCTTCGCGGTTGGACTCCCGACGGCGTTCCCACCAACGAGACCATGCATCGGCTTAGTCTCTGATGGGCTGGCGATGATCGCATGATGGGGTTTCCTTCCCTAACAAACCTCGAAGGGCAAGGTGCGCGACAACCGCACCTTGCCCGTTCTTTTAATTGAGTGTTCGACGGCGCTTGAGGGCATTGAGTGATGTTCGAGTTCTTTCGCAAATTATTTGGGTACGCATCGGAAGCCGACTCCCCCACCGAAAAACCAAAAAGTGAGAAGCAAGTAGGTGAGAAGCAGGCGAGTGAGCCGGCACCCGCGCCGGTCCAGGCATCACGGGACGAGATCAAGGTGAGCCCAGCCAACGGCGCGACGCGTTACGTTGTCCTCGGCGGCGGACCGGCCGGGGTGATTGCCTCGGAAACGCTGCGCAAGATGGACAAGACGGGCGATATCCTGCTCATTCACGGCGAGGACGGCCAACCTTATTCCCGCATGGCCATCCCCTATTATCTTTCCGACATGATTGACGAAGCGGGCACCGAGCTCCGCAAGTCGCCCGGTCACTACCAGGACCTCGGAATCAACGTTCAGCATGGCTGGGTCGAAGGCGTTTCTCCGGACGCCGGGAACATTCAGATGCGTGGTGGGCAGACCGTCCCCTTCGACCGGCTGCTTGTCGCCACCGGCGCCAGTGCAATTAGGCCGCCCATCGATGGCTTGGACCTGCCCGGCGTGCACGCGTGCTGGACCATCGAGGACGCCCGCAACATCGTGCGCCTGGCCGAGCCGGGAACCCATGTGGTTCTGCTCGGCGCCGGTTTCATCGGCTGTATCATTCTCGAGGCGCTGGTGGAACGCGGCGTAAAGCTGAGCGTTGTCGAGATGGGCGACCGCATGGTGCCGCGAATGATGAACGAGACCGCCGGCAACATGCTGAAGCGGTGGTGCCAGAACAAGGGCGTCAACGTTCTGACCTCCACCTCCATCAGCAAGATCGAACCATCCGAGGGTGCCGACGGCGAAGGTCTGCTCGTCGACCTCGACAACGGAGAGCAAATGCCGGCGCACTTGGTGGTGATTGCCGCCGGCGTTCGGTCCAACATGGGCTTTCTCGAGGGCAGCGGCATCAAGACCGACCAGGGCATCCTGGTGGATAAGTTTCTGCGGTCCAGCCACCCGAACATCTACGCGGCCGGCGACGTGGCGCAGGGACCCGACTTCTCGACGGGCGGATTTTCCGTTCATGCGGTTCAGCCCACGGCCGCCGATCACGGCCGCATCGCCGCGATCAACATGGCCGGGGGCAATGCGCCCTTCAAGGGCAGCCTGGTGATGAACGTGCTCGATACGGTGGGACTGGTCTCCTGCTCGTTCGGTCAGTGGCAGGGTGTCGAGGGTGGCGAACAAGCGGAGCGGGTGGACGAGAACGCGTTCAAGTACGTCAACCTGCAGTTCGAGGGCGATCACCTCGTCGGCGCCATCAGCCTTGGGCGCACCGATTGGGTGGGCGTCATGCGCGGCCTCATTCAGACCAAGGTCCCGCTGGGGCCCTGGAAACAGAAACTGATGTCCGATCCGCATCTCATCGCCGAAGCCTATGTGGCGCGCGCCGGTACGTGATGGTGGATCCGGACCATGCGCATCACCGTCAAGCTCTATGCCCTGCTGTCCGGCTACCTTCCGCCGAACAGCGAGGGCAATACCGCCAATGTTGAGGTCGCCGACGGGAAAACCGTCATGGATATCATCCGGCACCTCAAGCTGCCGGTGGAGCATTGCCACTTGGTTCTGGTAGACGGAATATTCGTTCCGCCTAGTGAGCGCGAATCCTGCGTGCTCCGCCAGGGCGATGCGCTTGCGATCTGGCCGCCGGTCGCGGGCGGATGACGGTCGGGAACGGGTTTATCGGTTTGACCAAGAAAGCAGCCGGCATTTTGGCGCTGTGTGCGGCCCTTTGGCTCGGCGCGCAAGACACGCATGCGCGCCCGCTCGATGACATTGTCGAGGACGGCACTATTATCATCGCTGTTTACCGGGACTTTCCGCCGTTCTCCTACCACCGGGACGGTGAGTTGGTGGGCATCGACGTGGAACTCGGGCGCGTCATCGCCGAGCGCCTGGGCGTGGATCCGTCGTTCATGCTGGTTACCGCCGACGAGACCATGGACGACGATCTGCGCAACGTGGTCTGGAAAGGTCACTTTCTCAGACGTGAAGTCGCCGATCTCATGCTCCATGTGCCCATCGACCGGCAATTGGCGATGCGAAACAACATGGCTGCTTTTTTCGCTCCCTATTTCAAGCGGGAATTCGCCCTGGCCTATGATCCGGAGTGGATCGAGAGCGATCCGGATCCGACGGTCTTCATGACGGAAAAGGTTGCGGTCGAACTGGATTCGCTGCCCGATTTCTATCTGTCCAGCGCCTATGGCGGGCAACTCAGGGAAAACGTGGTTCACTACAACACCGTAAAGGCCGCCACCCAGGCGTTGGTCGAGGGCGAAGTCGTCGCCGTTGTGAGTACGCGAAGCGAAATCGAGGCGGGCCTGGGACCGGACCTAGGGCGTTTCGGCTTGGGTTCCATGGACATGACGGGTTTCGGCCAACCGACCTGGGTGGTGGGGATCGCGGTGGATCTTGAGTCCAGGGACGTCGGCTATGCCGTAGAGGACGTTATCGCCGCCGAGATCACCAGCGGTGGCCTCGAGCGCATTTTCTCGGACTACGGCATTTCCTACCGGTCGCCGCTCGATTGAAAAGATCCCTGAGCGGCGTGCCTACTCCACGGTAACGCTTTTCGCCAGATTGCGCGGCTGATCAACGTCGGTGCCCTTGATCACGGCCACATGGTAGGCCAGGAGCTGGACCGGGATGGTGTAGAGGATGGGCGCGACGAACGGATCCACGGCCGGCAGTTCCACAGTCGCCGCCGCCATGTTTCCGAGACGCTCGATCCCCTTGGCATCGGACAGGAAGATCACCCGGCCGCCGCGGGCGATCACCTCCTGCATATTGGAGGCGGTCTTGTCGAACAGGTGATCCGGCGGCGCGATCACGATGATCGGCATGTTCTCGTCGATCAGCGCGATGGGGCCGTGCTTCATCTCGCCGGCGGCATATCCCTCGGCGTGGATATAGCTGATTTCCTTGAGCTTCAGGGCGCCTTCGAGCGCAATGGGATACCCCGTTCCGCGACCCAGATAGAGCGCGTCGCGCGCCTCCGCCACCTCGTGGGCGATTTCGGCCAGCCGTTCGTCGTGGATGAGAACGTCGTTGGCCCGTCCCGGTACTTCGGTCAGCGCCTGACACAGCCGTTTCTCCTCCGGCCGGTCGATGGCTCCGCGCTGGGCGGCCATGGCGATGACAAGGGCGGCCAGCACGGTCAACTGGGTGGTGAACGCCTTGGTGGACGCCACCCCGATCTCCGGCCCCGCGTGGGTCAGAAGCAGCCCGTCCGATTGCCGGGCCATGGAACTTTCCGGTACGTTGACGACGCTGAGAACGTGCTGACCCTGTTCCCGCGCGTACTTTATGGCGGCGAGGGTATCGGCGGTCTCGCCCGACTGGGAGATGAAGACCGCCAACCCGCCCTGCGGCATATCCATTTCGCGGTAGCGGAACTCCGAGGCGATATCCACGTCCGTCGGGACCCGGGCAATCTGCTCGAACCAGTATTTTGCCACCAGGGCTGCGTGATAGGACGTGCCGCAGCCGATCAGGGTCAGGCGGCTTACCCGGGTCAGGTCGAACGGCATTTCCGGCAGGCGGATCACCTGGTTCCAGGGATTGAGCAGCGCATGCAGCGCATCGCCCATGACCGACGGTTGCTCGTAAATCTCCTTGAGCATGAAGTGCGGGAAATTACCCTTGCCGATCATCGCGCCCGAAGTGGCGGTGATCCGGATCTCGCGATCGACGACGGTTCCCGTCTCGTCATGAACGACGGCGCCGCCGGCGGTGACCTCGACCCAGTCGCCTTCTTCGAGGTAGCAGATCCGTTGGGTGAGCGGTGCCAGCGCCAGCGCGTCGGAACCGAGATACATCTCGCCTTCGCCGTATCCGATGGCCAGCGGGCTGCCGCGCCGGGCTCCGATCATCAGGTCGTTGCGCCCGGCGAACAGGATGGCAAGGGCGAATGCGCCTTCCAACCGGGCGAGCGACGCCTGGACGGCTTCACCGGGAGATTTTCCGTCGGCGAGATAGCTGCTGATCAAGTGGACGACAACCTCGGTATCGGTATCGGTGCCGAACACGCTTCCCTTGTCGGTCAGCTCGAGGCGGAGTTCATGAAAATTCTCGATGATGCCGTTGTGAACCAGCACCACCCGATCGTCGGCATGGGGGTGAGCATTGGTCTCTGTGGGGGCGCCGTGGGTTGCCCACCGGGTGTGACCGATGCCGATCCGGCCGTCGACGGGGTCGCCGCCGAGCACCGATTCCAGATTGGTGATTTTGCCCTCGGCCCGGCGCCGAACGATATCGCCGTTGTTGAGGGTGGCGATGCCGGCGGAGTCGTATCCGCGATATTCCAGACGCCGCAAACCGTCGATGAGCAGCGGCGCAACGGGCGCCTTACCGACAATGCCTATGATGCCACACATGGTTCGCTATTCCTTTTTTTCGGCTTTGGCCGCTTTTTCCCGGCCGCGACGCTCGCGAAATTTTCGCGCCCAGTCGGCGTTCTCGCGATGCGGTCCGCGTGTCAGTGCGAGGGAATCGGCGGGAATATCGCGGACAATGACGCTGCCGGCGCCGGTGATGGCGCCATCGCCCACCTTCACCGGTGCCACCAGCGACGTGTTGGAGCCGATGAACGCGCCGGCGCCGATGTCGGTGTGATCCTTGAAAAAGCCGTCGTAATTGCACGTGATGGTCCCGGCGCCGACGTTGGCCTTGGCGCCCACCCGGGCATCGCCGATATAGGTGAGGTGATTGACCTTGGCGCCGGCCTCGACCGAGGCATTCTTGATTTCGACGAAGTTTCCGATATGCGCATCGGCCCCGATGCGCGCACCCGGGCGAAGACGGGCGTAGGGGCCGACGGAGGCGCCTTGTTCGATGGTGACGTCCTGCAGATGACAGAACGGAAGGATGGTTACGTTGTCCCCGACGGTCACGCCGGACCCGAACACCACGTAAGGGCCGACGGTGGTGTCCCGGCCGAGCTTGGTGTCGGCGCTGAAGAATACGGTGGACGGATCGACCAGCGTCGCCCCCTCGGCCATGGCGCTGGCACGAAGATCGTCTTGCAGCATGGTTTCCGCCTGGGCGAGATCGGCCCGTGAATTGATACCGAGCAGCTCCGCCTCGCCGCCTTCGACGACACCACAGGTGAGGCCGTCGGCGCAGGCGATTTCGACGATGTCGGTGAGATAGTATTCGCCCTTGGCGTTGTCGTTGCCAACCCGGTCGAGCAGGTCGAACAGCTTCCGCCCGTCCACCGCCATGACACCGGAATTGCACAGGTTCACCGCAAGTTGTTCTGGGCCGGCGTCCTTGGCCTCGACGATCGCCTGCAAATGTCCTTCGCCGTCCACCATCAACCGTCCATAAGCGCCGGGGTGTTCGGGGCGAAAGCCGAGCACTACCACGGCGGGGTTATCCGCTGACCGCCGGGCATCGAGCATCCGGCCGAGCGTTTCCGCGGACAGCAGCGGCGTATCGCCGTAGACCACCAGCACGTCGCCTTCGAAATCCGCGAGAGCTTCGCGTGCGGCCATGACCGCGTGGCCGGTCCCGAGGCGGTCTTTCTGCACGACTGTCGGATAGGGCGCGACTTCGCGTGCCACGGTCTCCATGTCACCACCGACGACAATGGTCATCCGGGTCGGTTGAAGCGTTTCGAGGGTTTCGATCAAATGCCGGATCATCGGCCGCCCGGCGAGGGGGTGCATCACCTTTGGGAGATCCGATTCCATTCGTGTTCCGAGGCCGGCGCCAAGAACGACGATGGCGGTTTTGCTGTTGGTCATTACCAAACCATTGGTTACAAGGACACCTGTGAGCGGTCGCCCGAAGAGCGGCAAACTTGCCACAGCACGAAATCTTCGCCAAGCCAAAGATTAATCGCTGCAAAATCTGAACAAGGCGTTTCCATGGGGATCCTTAAGGCGGTGGTGTTCGATTTGGACGGCACGCTGATTGACAGCGCGCCCGACCTCCGCGTGGCGCTCAATAAATTGCTCGCCGAACACGGCCGTCCGCCGATCAGCGTCCAGCAAGTGAAAATGATGGTGGGCGATGGCGCCGCGAAGCTGGTGGAGCGCGGATTTGCCGCCACCGGCAGCGCGCCGGCGTTTGACCAGTTGCCAGCGCTGACCACGGCTTTTCTCGGCTTCTACGAGGGCAACTCAGCCGATCTTACGCGGCCCTATCCGGGCGTTATGGTTACCCTTGCTGCGCTCAAAGCCCGGGGGCTGGCGCTGGGTGTGTGCACCAACAAGCCCGAAGCGGCGACCCGGGAGATTCTTCAGCACCTAGACATGGATGAGTTTTTCGGCGCGGTTCTTGGCGGTGATTCCATCGACGGTGCGCGCAAGCCCGACCCGCGTCTGCTGCAAGGGGTGCTGGACATGTTGGGCGTTGGTTCCGGCCAGGCGGTCATGGTCGGCGACGCGGCCAACGATATCGGCGCCGCGCGGGCCCTCGGCATTCCGGCGGTCGCCGTTTCCTATGGGTACACGCGGATCCCTGTCCACGAGCTCGGGGCCGACATGGTCATCGCCGAATTTTCACAATTGGATGCGGCGCTTGACCGCCTTCCTTGACAGCGTTCCGGCCACGCCCTTAAATGTGGCTCGCCAACGGGAATTCGGGCGCGTAGCTCAGCGGGAGAGCACTGCCTTCACACGGCAGGGGTCACAGGTTCAATCCCTGTCGCGCCCACCATT